>JAQCMZ010000011.1 GCA_028274825.1 Haloferacaceae archaeon | reverse complement strand
CCATCGAGACCGTTGCACAAACGATCCTCATCAGCGCTCAGAACGCGCGCATCACGGTCCCGCGTGAACCGGATCGAACAGTCCGCCACCACGATACTGAATCCGGTCAGCCCAACCCAGATAATGGGACCGTTCTTGACCAGGCGAGCAAAATCACCGACCACGTCAGCCGCATCATCTTCCCCACGTTCTCGCTCAATCGTCGTGAGGGCTGTGAGATCCCCGAGAATGCGTATTGGGATTTGCAAACGTATCTGGGATTGCGAGAGAATCTCGCCGCGAACGAGGGAGCTCCTCTTCGACTCGTGGTTCGCTCACGATTCTGGCCTTCCTGAACGCATCGAATCCTACGACAAAGACTGGATCGGCCCGCTCCGGAGCAACCGACAGGTGACCTACGGCGGAGAAGAGATCCGCGTCGATGTGCTGGAAGAGCGCATCGACACGGTTGAACGAAACGTCGAAGACGAGACCTACCACATCTGGACAAAGAGGCTTCCCGTCTCCCAGCTGGGAGACGTGAAGCTAGTCATCGCTGAGAAAGAACCCGACAAAGAGGACGAAGAAAACCCGGTCAAGTACCTCGCCACGAACAAGATCGACGCACCGACCGAGCACATTATTCGCTCCTACGGGATGCGGTGGCGCATCGAAACGTTCTTGAAGGACTCGAAGCAGGATCTCGGCCTGGGAGACTGCGAGATGCAGACCGACGAAGGTGCCAGTGCCGACTGGCACCTTCTGATGGCTGCCTACAGTCTCGTCCGTCTTGATCTCGAATCGAGCGCCTTGGGGACGGTTCGCTCGAAAGCGTCATTGCTTCGAGCGAACCTCGAACACTCCCTGAAAGAAGCCGTTTACAACCTTCTCTCGTGGGTTCGAGACAACGATAATCGTAGCGTCGATGACTTCATGGAAGAGATCGATCACCTCTTCGTTCACTCAACAGCCGACGCTAACGTTCCAAGCTGAGTATAATAGATCATATAGCGGTGCTCGAACGCAGGCGGGTCTCCAGCCGAACAGATGGTGACCACGAGAGCATGCCGCGAGAAACCCGCCCTGCTCCGACTGGAGAGTAGTCGAAGGGAGAGTTTGTTGGCCACGAGAGCGTAGTTCAGTACGGTGAGTGACAGTCGCGTCTCCAACGAGTTGGTTCCGGAAGTAGCGCAACTGTGGTAGTCGGCCCCCACGTCCATCGAGAAGAGCCCACCGTAGCGTGAAGACGAGTCTTGATCTCCGCCAACGGCTGAGGGCGGGCTCTCGGCTTGGATGTCGTGAGAATCGACTATCGACGGAGAGAAGCCGGCTATTACCAGTAGCCGAGGAGAAGCGAAGCAAAGCGCAGCGAAGAGACGAACACGCTGAAATACCCACCAATCATACAATAGTGCGTGTCAAAGCAGGCCGCGGATGTCGGAACAGTATTCCTCCACGAGGGGCGTGAGGGATACACCATCGTGGTGACCCGAGACGAGTCTCGCGTACTTCGAGGACGGCTCGAGACGAAAGAGACATCTGCCGGACCGCGCCCGGGTCGATTTCGCGTTCGCCGCGGTGACGACGAAGAACACCGGCCTCCCGACGAATTTGTCGAACTGGCGCGGGCAGCCGACCGGATTCGGATCTCCGAGCAGACAACTCGAACGGGCCGCGAGGAGTTGGAGGCGATGCTAGACGGATACCAGCTTGAAGCACTGATCGTTCGGACGTGTCGACGATGCGCCGACAACGGAAAGTACTCTCCCGTCACCCAGGACACGGCAATCGCCCACAACGATGAACATATTTGTCGGGACTGTGCACGTCGCGAACTCGACCGAGAACTATCCTACAAGGGGGGATTCACCGGCGCCGCTGAGCAGCGACTCGAAGAACTTCTGTATGAGTCTGGAGATCTCGACCGGATTGTCAATCTTCTGCAGGGTGGATTAGACCCCGATCTGACGAAGTACGACGAGGTGTCCGCAACCGTCGAGGACATCTCTCCAGTCCCGACAGCAGAGTTGGAGTTACACCCAGAACTGCAGTCGCGGACGGAAGACCGATTCCAGGAGTTACTCCCGGTGCAGTCGCTTTCAGTTCGGAACGGCCTCTTCGACGGTCACGATCAGATGGTGGTTAGTGCGACCGCCACCGGCAAGACGCTGGTCGGCGAACTCACCGGGGTACAGCGAGCTCTCAACGGGAAGGGAAAGTTACTGTTTCTTGTCCCGTTAGTCGCACTAGCGAATCAGAAACACGAGGATTTCGAGGACCGCTACGGAGACGTGCTCGATGTCACTCTCCGAGTTGGGGCTTCCAGAATCAATGATGATGGCCAGCAGTTCGACCCCGGTGCCGATATTATCGTCGGCACATACGAGGGAATCGATCACGGGCTTCGAACCGAGAAGAACATGGGAAACGTCGGGACGGTCGTTATCGACGAGGTGCACACACTCAAAGAGGGCGAACGGGGACACCGTCTCGACGGGCTCATCTCGCGGCTGAAACACTACTGTCAGAGCCGAGCGACGAGTGTCGAAGGTGACGACGGGGCACAGTGGGTTTACCTGTCGGCGACAGTCGGGAATCCTGAGTGGCTCGCCAAGCGGCTGTCAGCGACACTTATCGAGTTCGAAGAACGGCCGATTCCAATCGAGCGTCACGTCACTTTTGCCGATGTCCGGGAGAAAACACGTATTCAAAACCGGCTGGCAAAACGGGAGTTCGATACCGAATCCTCGAAGGGGTACCGCGGCCAGACGATTATCTTTACCAACTCACGGCGGCGGTGTCACGAGATCTCGCGGAAATTAGAGTATTCGTCTGCGCCGTATCACGCGGGACTAGACTACAAGCGACGCAAGACGGTCGAGCGACAGTTCGGCGACCAGGATCTCAGCGCAGTCGTCACGACTGCCGCGCTGGCAGCCGGTGTCGATTTCCCTGCCTCACAAGTGATTTTCGACTCACTGGCGATGGGAATCGAGTGGCTGTCTGTGCAAGAATTCGAGCAAATGCTGGGGCGGGCAGGCCGCCCGGACTATCACGACCGCGGGAAAGTGTATCTCCTCGTCGAACCCGACTGTACGTATCACAACTCCATGGACCGCACCGAAGACGAACTGGCATTCAAACTGTTGAAAGGCGAGATGGAAGACGTCCAGACCATCTATGACGCCCCCGCGGCAGCTGAAGAGACACTTGCAAACGTGATTGTAGCCGGTGAACAGGCAAAACGGCTCAACGACCGGATGGTCGGGGAAATCCCCACGAAACACGCCGTCGGAAAGCTCCTCGAGTGGGAGTTTATCGACGGATTAGAGCCGACAGCGTTGGGTCGGGCTGTCACCGAGCACTTCCTGGCACCCGATCAGGCGTTCCAGATTCTGGATGGAGTTCGTGATGGACTCGAACCGTATGAACTAGTCGGTGAATTGGATTTGACAGAGGATCGTGAGTGATGAGTCGACGGCAGGAGACTCGCTACCGTAGGTAGGCGAATATCTGCAAGTGAAGTCCCTCGGGGTCAAGCCCCGAGGCTTCACCGTTTGGGGTCTGCACAGCACCCGCAGGCGACTGTCAGTCCTCCCGACCTTCTCGGGAAGGAGTCGGCTGGACTGAACACCCGAACACATCGTTCGTGTCCGTGGGAGTCGGTCGCTCCACCACGACCCGTTGAAACCCCCGTCGCACGCCCAAGAGCGATTGTGAGAGGGGCCACGTTTCCACAGTGTCTCAGCCAGCGGGAGATGAAGCTCTGTACTCTGTCTGTGGAGTTTCTCTGACTGCACCGTTACCACGAATTATTGTTTGAGAAACCTACTGGTCGGCTTCACCTCGGGGTCATCCTTCGAGAATCGACGATTCTCGTCATCACTCTTCTTCGATTTCCGTCAGACCCCGAGGCACTCGCCTCGAACCGCTGTAGACGAACGAAACTCTTAGGTTGGACATCACGATATGTTGGTATACCGGGACCGTGGGTTAGTGGTATACTCCGGGCCTTGGGTGCCCGTGACCCCGGTTCGAATCCGGGCGGTCCCAGTCCGTTTTCAGTCAGTTAGGATTCGCACGACAGCGATGTGGTCGGTTGTTACTGTGCATCATTTCTTGAGCAAAAATTTCCAGTTACGGCACCGTCACACCCCGCCACTGTGGTTGGCTCTGCGAGATACGAGAGTCTGTAATCTCTGCGCTCTATACACTTACAGATATGCGTTTCAGAGATTGTATTGTTTGTTTTCGAGGTTTGTGACGTGCGTGTGTGCGCTGCTAGAATTAGGGCTTCGGTGGGTATCTGATCATGAACTCATACCTCTTATAATCGAGATCGATTCAGCTCTCTCGCGTGGAGGAACGCCGTGATTGTCTCAGACGACCGTCGAGATCGGAGTCTCGGCCTCTTCAATCGCATCAGACAGAACGTACCTCAGTGGAGTATTCGGTCCGATGCCGCCGAATGCGCTGTGTCAGAGGTGCCGACAACGCAATGCAGCGTTACCCCCAGGCTGCACGGCTGTCACAGAGCAGGTCACCCGTGACGACACGCCGACTGGTGACAGTGGAACGTGTGGCTGATGTCGCGGGCGATGACAACTGTCTCTGATCGCATCGCTGGATTCAGGTCTGTGAGGCTTTCTCATTCCCAAGACTTGATGAAATCTTTCTGCGCTCACTCGATTTTGTCCAGTAAGCATGGGGTTGATACGTGATGACAACATATCCGATTTTAATGGCACAGGCTGGGAATCAAGAACTCACCGAACGGTTCATCACATTCTATCGGAACTATTACCGCGAGGAGATTGCGGAACTGGCCCAGCAGTACCCCAACGAACAGCGGTCGCTGTACGTCGATTACGACGATCTCTTCCGGTATGACCGTGAGTTGGCGGAGGATATCCGGAGCCAACCCGACCAGATGCAGGAGTACGCCGAAGAGGCGTTACGGCTGTTCGATTTGCCCGCCGACGTGAGCCTCGGTCAGGCACACGTTCGGGTTCGGAATCTCCCAGAACCGATCGATATCCGCGGGATTCGTGTCCAGGATAACCATATCGGGAGACTGGTCGCCGTGCAGGGAATCGTTCGAAAAGCGACAGATGTCCGCCCGAAGATTACCGAGGCAGCCTTCGAGTGTCAGCGGTGCGGGACGATGACGTATATCCCGCAGACAGACAGCGAATTCCAGGAACCCCACGAATGTCAGGGCTGTGAACGTCAGGGCCCGTTCCGAGTCAATTTCGACCAATCAGAATTTATCGACTCACAGAAGCTTCGAATCCAAGAATCCCCGGAAGGACTCCGCGGCGGGGAAACCCCACAGTCGATCGATACCGACATTGTCGACGACCTCACGGGAAAGGTCACCCCCGGCGATCACGTGACCGTCACTGGCGTTCTTCATATCGAACAGCAGACACAGGGCAACGAGAAGAGTTCCGTGTTCGATCTGTACATGGACGGTGTCGCAGTCGAAATCGAGGATGAAGAGTTTGAAGACATGGACATCACCGAGGAAGATGTCCAGCAAATCCTCGAGTTATCGAAACAGTCCAATATCTACGATCACGTGGTTTCATCGGTAGCTCCGTCTATCTACGGGTACGAACAGGAGAAACTCGCGATGGTACTGCAGTTGTTTTCTGGAGTGACTAAACGTCTCCCTGACGGCTCCCGCACGCGGGGGGACTTTCATATGCTGTTGATCGGAGACCCCGGGACTGGCAAGTGCGTGAAGGCAGAGACAGAAGTGTCGTTCCCCGACGGAAGTTGCAAACAGATCGGCGAGTTCGTGGAGCGGAATCTCACGTCGCCATCCCCGGTCGACGATGGTGTCTACGATGAGATTGATCTCCCTGTTTCCTCAGTGGAGGCCGACGGCTCAGTGGGACGTCGGCAAGCGACGCGCGTGTGGAAGCGAGAGGCGCCCGAGCGGATGTATCGGGTCGAGACCGCACACGGACTGGAGATTGAGGTCACGCCATCACACCCACTGTTCGTCCCGGCAGACGGTGGAATCCGGGCAGTCGAGACGGCGAACCTCTCTGAGGGTCACCCCGTAGTCGTCGCCCCGAGCGTGAGTAGCGTCGACATGTCTGGCGGAGTCGCTGACACCGAGTCCGCCAGAACTACACCAGAGTACAAAACCCGGATCACCGACGGAGGAGCGGCTGTCGCAGACGCACGAGTCGGCGTTGACCGAATCGAATCAATCACGCGTGTCAACCCGGATTACGAGTGGGTGTACGATATCGAAGTCGAAGGGACTCACAGTTATCTCTCCGAGGGGCTGGTATCACACAACTCCGCGCTTCTTCAGTATATCCGGAATATCGCTCCTCGGTCGGTGTACACCTCCGGAAAGGGCTCGTCAGCGGCCGGGCTCACCGCCGCTGCTGTCCAGTCAGACTTCGGCGAGGGACAACAGTGGACACTCGAGGCCGGCGCTCTCGTGTTAGCTGATAAGGGGATCGCTGCGGTCGACGAACTCGATAAGATGCGGTGTGTTACCGGCGATACTCGCGTCCGACTCGGTGATGGAAGTGAGGTGCAGATCGGCGAGTTTGCGCGTGATGCCGCGGGTGACGGAAACATAGAAGAGTTGCCGAACGGTCGGACAGTTCGTGGAATCGACGCTGACGCGTGGACGATGACGGACACTGGCCGACTGGTCCGTCGGTCAATAACCGCAGTACACGAGTACGATGCTCCAGAGAGTCTCAATCGAGTAACACTCGAAGACGGAACGACGGTGACGACAACCTCAGACCATCCCTTCTTCGTGGTGAGTGGAACCGATCGCGTCGAAAAACCGGCAGCAGAATTGACAGACGGCGATCAGGTGCACGTCACTCGTGACGGACCATCCGTCGCAGCAGACGGTGGGGTCGAGACTGACAGGAGTTTCGGTCCCGACGCTGACGGGCTGACCCCAGACGTGGTCACGCGAAAGGTCGTGTCTGTCGAGCGTGTTGACGCGAGCGTGAAAACAGGTGATGACGAGCACGAGCACACCCGAGAGTGCAATCGAAAAGTCTACGATCTCACCGTCGCGGACACGCACAATTTCGTCGCCAACGGTATGATCGTCCACAACTCCGAGGATCGCTCGGCGATGCACGAGGCGCTGGAGGCACAGGAAATTTCCATTTCAAAAGCGGGAATCAACGCGACGCTGAAGAGCCGGTGTTCACTGTTGGGGGCTGCAAATCCCAAGTACGGCCGCTTCGACCGATATGAACCAGTCGCCGAACAGATCGATCTCGAACCAGCACTCATCTCGCGGTTTGACCTAATCTTCACTGTCACTGACGATCCCGACCCAGAGGAGGACGCTCGCCTGGCCGATCATATTCTCCAAACGAACTACGCCGGGGAACTCAACACCCATCGAGAGGAGTTGGTGACGTCGGAGTATTCCGCCGAAGAGATCGACGATGTGACTGAGAACGTGACCCCGGAGATCGAAGCCGACCTGCTCAGGAAGTATATCGCGTATTCGCGGCGAAACTGTTACCCGACGATGACCGATGAGGCCCGAGAAGCAATAAAACAATTCTACGTCGATCTCCGCTCGGAAGGGACCGGTGAAGACGACCCCGTCCCGGTCACCGCTCGAAAGCTCGAGGCGTTAGTTCGGCTCTCAGAGGCAAGCGCCCGAATCAGACTGTCGGACCGCGTCGAACGCGAGGACGCTGACCGTGTGATCGAAATCGTCCGCTCGTGTCTCCAAGATATCGGTGTCGACCCAGAAACCGGGCAGTTCGACGCTGACGTCGTCGAGACCGGTCAGTCGAAAAGCCAGCGTGACCGAATCAAGAGTATAAAAGAACTCATTCCGGAGGTCGCCAAAGAGTACGATCAAGAGCCTGGTGCCCCGGTCGAGACGGTGCTGGAACGTGCCGGCGATGTCGGCATCACTACCGACAAAGCCGAGCGCGAAATCGACAAACTTCGGACTCGCGGCGAAGTGTACGAGCCCAAGGGCGGGTATATCCGGACGACCTGATTTGCACGGGCTCGTCTCCCAGCAGTCGCGAAACCACTGCGGTGAGAGTCACTGCTTGTGATTAGAACACCGACAGAGCCGATGATCCCTGGTCCGCTCCACTCTGACGTCAGATGGAATGTGTTACTTGTCTGTGTCGAGAAGATGTGTCGAGACGGTGATATCCGGAAGCGTTTAATTTCGCGTCATCATACTCGAAACCATGATCCTGACAGTCACCTACTCGCAGGAAGCTCGGAGAACGCTTCGGAATACCTGTCGAGCACATGAAGAGACGGTTCGTCGCCGGTTTGGGCGGGCCGTGTTGTTCGCGGAGACCGTGTTTGGTGCCTTCCTTGCGCTTCGTCTCCGAGAAAAACACGGAGAAGATGTACAATTAGAGCGAACGGTGCCATTTAACGAGTTCTCGGCCGTCCCCGAATCCGTCCGGGCAGCGGCGACGGCGTACGTACAGGAAGCAAATCCACACACACCCTACGCGAAATTCGCTGTCGGAACCGATCACCCAGATCCCAGATCGCTGCAGGGACGTGAACTCTAATTCCTGCATGCGTGTGCGGGTCGACGGCCGGATATTGGAGGGTCGTGGAATTGATGTGCCGGGGGTGACTCCGGAGGCACTCGTACAGGCCGTTCAGGAGTGTTCTGGCATCTCTCAGGAACTGCCCGAGACAGACGGTCCGGCGCGGTCCCGAGAGGACCACGATCCGGAGACTGCGCCACTCTCTAGCCGTCACACAGATCGTCCGTCTCCGAGCGGAGGGGTGGTCTCTGTCGAAGCGCCACCCCCAAGAGCAGGACACGAGCCACTCATGCGGGTGCCATTGAACTGCTCTCTCCGCCGAGGTTTGGCCGCGGCTGGGCGGTCGTGTGGGACGCAGACCTCGCTCGACCGCGATATTGCCCGGGTTGAACAATCACTCGAGCGGTTAGACCCCCCGAATGTCGATCTCGAGACAGCTCGACGGCAACTGGCCACCACCGGTGACAGAGAAGAGCAACTCCGCGAGCGGGTCGCCAGCCTTCGAGGAAAACTTCACGCACGTCGGAAACTGGACGCTGATACCGAGACGCTCAAGACAGAGTTGACCGAGACAGCAGCGAAGCTCTCCGAGGCAGAAACAGAACGGATTGCTGCCGAGCAGGCACTCCAGCGAGAGCGTGACCGTGCTCGTGACGCTCGAGATATCCGAGACAACCGGCTTGAGCTTCAAGATGAACTCGCTAATCGCCGACGAAGCGCTCGGGCGATTCTCGCCAAACAGATGTATCCCGCGTTCGTGGCCGCGTTGCAGCGAGTGCCAGGAGAAGCCAGCCCCGGACACGATCCTGTCGGATTCGACGGGGATCCGATTGCGGCAGATCTCGCGACGATTCGGATCGCGCAGTTAGCCGCACCGACTGTACTCGCGCTTGAGGAAGCTCGCTTTGCTGATGCAGCTATCGCTGCCGAGCAACTGGACGCTCGCGTCCTCAGAGTCCCCCCGCACTGTGAAGATGAAGTCAGAGGGATCGACTCCGGGAATCCTGACTCAGCGACCCGGTCGAACGATAATCACAGCGGACCGTCCAGTTGATTCGAGTGGGATTGGTGATGTGGGGTCGTGTCAGCGGCAGATTGAATGTGTCACTTGTCGATAATCTCGGAATCGAGCCCCCTCGCATCTGTCCTGAACTGTCTGTCAGCTTTCGCGAGTGAACAGTGGGTTTGTGAGTGGCCGTGGCAGCGACCAGTCCCGTGTGGTGGGTGTCACCGCTGGGCGAGCCAGGACGGCTAACCACTCCTCACATCGGGGGAGGGCTGACAATCACTCCTATTCCTAGATGGGTGGCCTGGCTGGACACGGTATCGTGCGCGTAGGTGAATAGCTCGTGCCAGCTTCTCCACAGCACAACCCGTGGTGTCCGTGCTGGTCGCGCTGAATTGGAAAGATAGCCGACAAACCAAAGAGATGTTACCTCCTGGAGTCTACAATAAATACATGGGAGTTCAGGAACAGTATCCTTTCGACATTGA
>JAQCMZ010000004.1 GCA_028274825.1 Haloferacaceae archaeon | reverse complement strand
ACGCTAGTCCGTATTATCGGCGGTCTCGACCCTGCCACTACTGGAGATGTACTGTTATCTGGCGACCCGGTGACTGGTCCGAACCCCGATCTGGGGATTGTCTTTCAAGAGTACCATCTCTTTCCGTGGCGGACAGTCCGTGGCAATGTTGCGTTCGGGTTGGAACAAGCGGGTGCGGATACAACCGAGCAAAGCTATCGGATCAGCAAAATGCTTCAACTGGTCGGACTCGAGGATGCCGCCGACAGTTATCCGTCTCGGCTCTCTGGGGGCATGAAACAGCGTGTCGCTATTGCACGGGCACTTGCGGTTGATCCTGAGATTCTGCTGATGGACGAACCATTCGGGAGTGTTGACGCCCAAACGCGAACAATGCTCCACAGAGAGACACTCGACATCTGGGCTGAAACCGCTAAAACTGTGCTATTCGTCACCCACGACGTCTCTGAAGCAGTCACCCTCGCTGATCGAGTCGTGGTGATGGCGCCGAGTCCTGGGCGTGTTCAAGAGATCGTCCCGATCGATCTTGATCGACCCCGAGATCGAACGACACAGGGGTTCGCCAGTCACGTCGACCGCATCCGCAATCTCATCGGTGAGTCAGTCACCGGTAGGTAAGTGAGACTCGATTCTGCTGATAGATCAGAACGATACCGACACAGCCCCGCTCTCGTCGAGATCAATCTCCCCCGAGAACTGCTCGCGAAACTGATCGATCGTTTCATCATCGTGAACCTCCTTCGAGAGGTGGAATAACCCGACAGAATCGTGTTCTGCCAGCAGGTCTACCATCTGCACGGCCGCATCAAATGTCTCCTCTTCGTTAGCGTAGTAGGCCATTTCTGTCAGTGAATCGACCGATACACGGAGTTTTCCCTCGTTAGTTTCGAGAAAATCTTCGACTCGGTCGACGATTCCGGAGAGATCGTCGGGTGCTGCGACGTAGTACACGTGACCGGCCGACCGTCGAGAGTAGCCTCGCTCGACGGAGATTGTGTCGAGTATCATCGCCCGACTCTCGTCGACATCATAGTACTCGAGTTTCTGTTCGACCTCGCGTGCGGTCGTGCGCGTCGAGACGACGAGGAACGCATCGGTATCTTTTTTCAGAAACTCCGTGTCGACACGGTCGGTTTCCCCAATACTTGGGTGCAACAAGAATACGCCCGTCCCACCCGGAATCGTCTCTGGCGCTCCATCGACCGCGAGTTCATAATCCATACGCATACGTCTGCCCGGTCCGACTTAATTCTTCTATGCTAAGTTGTCTCTCGGGTCCTCGAGTGACGACTTCTTGCTCATGAATCAAACAAGTTGACCGGGAAAGACAGCTGCGTTACCAACTCGATTGGCCCACGGCAGGGGGAGTCTGTGCGGCGAGGACAGTGTAGCCGACGGTGCGTGCTGTCGAGAAGTCTGAGCCGTATAGCGCCTGCTCAAGAGCCGATTCGTGTGCGGGGTGGTCAACTCGCTGGACTCTCGGTAAGTTACCGTTGTCAGGCCGACTGTCTCGGGGCCCCGAACCAGGAGCCCGCATCGAGATCTGCGACGTGATAGCGACTCCACGGACTCCGACAGGCGTGGCTCACAGTGGGACATCCAGGACCATCCGTGAGACGTTGATAAAAATGAGCATCCCAAACACATCGACGACGTTGGTGACAATCGGGAGTGTGGTGTCATCTGGGTCAACTCCGAGTCGGTATGAGCCGAACGTCGTGACGATACTGAATACGACTGCGATGACTGCGACTGACATTCCACTCGTCAGCGAGATGATCATCAACTCTGGAAAGCCAAGCGCTGCGCCGATCACCTGCCCAACCACCCAGACACCCACGGCAAGGCCGGCAAACAGTGTTGCTGCCAGCGTGAGGATGGCCGCAATATTGGCCCACAGAACCTGATCACGGGGGTCGAATTCTGTCGTCCCCAGATGGAGTCGGGTCGTCAGCCGCGAAGAGAGGATTGCGCCGAGATTCCCGCCCATATCGACCATCGTCGGAACCATCACCGCGAGTAACCCGTACTGTTCAAGGAGTTGCTGCGCTTCTTCGAGAGTGATCCCCGCCCAGAGGACGATCACCGAGAGAACGACTAACAGTGGGAACATGTGCGAGACGATACTGCGTGTCTCCCAACTCCCCAATCCCGCTTGTCCCGTCTGCATCAGACGAACACCGCCTCAACAATCGCCACCGCGAAGAGAAGAAACACCATCCCGAACACGTCACCGAGCGTCGTCACAATCGGTCCCACGAGGTTATCCGGGTCGTATCCCAACCTGTAGCCCGCGAAAATGAGTACGAGCAGCCCGATTATCAATACGACTGACGTGAGTACCCCTGAGATGAGCATAATCCCGACCAACTGATGTAGCGGGGCTGGCTGTGAGCCTAACAAATGAAGCACGCCCCAGGAGATAAACCCGATGACGACAGAAATCCCAACTCCATTGATGAATGAGGCGGTCACGGCGTTGAGCAGGCGCTCGTTCCGTTCGAATTCAGGGTTGATAACTCCTTGATGGAGTCCCGATGAAATCCGCCCGCCGAGTGCTCCGTACACGTTCCCCCGCGTCGCGAGAAACACCGGGACCATCACCAGCAGTCCGGGGAACTGTTCGACACTCTGGATAAGCCCCTCTAACACGAGCCCAGCGAATAGCCCGCCTCCGAGCGCAATCACCAGCACTGGAAGTGTCTCGCGGTAAATCGACCAGAAACCCGCCCGGAATCCCATGTCGGATTCTATCACATTCGGCAATTAAATCTACCGGGGTCAGACGACCCGCCGTCGGGCAGTCTCGAAAATACCTGCAATCTGAACCGTCTCTCGGGACGCTTTTTTGCCGGCTTCCCAATTGTGGTGTATGAATGTCCGCGAGCAGTTCGACGCTTGGGCGTCAGCTGGCAAAGACCAAGGCATGGAGGAACGACACTGGCACACGGCAAAACACGCACTTGAGCGGATGCCACTCGAAGAAGGCGATAGAATCGTCGACTTGGGAACCGGCTCTGGCTACGCGTTGCGAGCACTCCGGGAGGCGTGCAATACCGGCCCGAGTATCGGTCTGGATGGCTCTCCAAATATGGTATCGAACGCTCGCGAATACACTGACGACACTGCTGTCGGGTATCTCAGTGGCGATTTCCACCATCTCCCGTTCCACACTGGGAGTATCGACCATATCTGGTCGATGGAGGCGTTCTATTATTCACAGGACCCACTCGCCGTTCTTCGAGAGATTCGCCGAGTTCTTCGCCCCGGCGGCACATTTTCTTGTGCGGTCAACTTCTTCGAAGAGAGCACTCATACCCACGAATGGCAAGAGAACGTAAGCATCGATATGATCCTCTGGAATCGTCAACAGTATCGGGAAAAATTCCGCGAAGCAGGGCTGCACGTAGCCACACAGGACCGGATTCCTGACCGGCAAATTGAGATCCCTGACGTAGACGTGTTCCCGTTCGATGGGTGGGACTCCCGACACGCGATGGTCGACCGATACCAGGTCAATGGGACACTCCTGACGGTTGGTGTCTCCCCCTGATGGCAAGTCTCGGCGTTTCCCGCCTGAGGGTTGAGTGATGTAATTCCCGGACTCCCGGCTAGCGTAACTCTATGTCTGTCAGAGTGAGACAGGACTGACACACTCGTGGCTGTCTGGGCTCGAAGTTCCGAGAAATCGACCTGGTAAAGGACACTCTTAATCAGTGTGGTTCTGCTAGAGAATCCTGGTTTCCAACGATTGACATCCTCCTCCGCGTGAACGCGGCCGAATCCCACGGCACCACACCGCTGGGTTGGGATATTACGATTTGCAGTCTCCCACCTCTGCCCGAGGTTGGAATCCTCGGGAGAGGTCATGGAGGTAGACTGCGGGCTGTGCCAACCAGCCGGGACTCCTATCTCCACCCGAACCGGGTGCAGACTCGGAGTTACGTTGATTCAGGTCGAGACGGATGTTCTCCACCCCGTTCACATCAGCGTTGAACGCATCGTCGTGTTCCTCACACACGTACAATCCACGCTCGACACGCTGACTCTCGTCCTCTCTGCCGCAGACGCAACACGTCTTGCTCGTGTCCTGTTCGGACACCTCGACGACTTCGATGCCCTCAACCTTCGCTTTGTATTCGAGGATCTTCGAGAACCTGTCGAACGCCCAGCCGTGCAAGTCGAGGTTGCCGTGCCGACCCCAGTTCTTCGAGTCACTGTTGTCGTCTTCGCGGACGCCTTCCAAGTCTCCGACGGTGATTCTCCCCACATCGTTCTCGAGACATCGGTCAACGATGTGTTTGGCGAGGCTGTGGAAAAAGTGGGTGCGGCGCTCCGAACACTTCGCGTGGAGTCGAGTGGCCCGTTCACCACCTGAATCATCACAGTTGGCGATTTCCGTCGGAAAGTAGTAGCCGTCCTGTTTCAGCCGATTGCCGGGGTAGAGGTCGGCTTGCTCCATACTGTACGCGACCGCCGCGAAGTTACAGATGCCGAGGTCGACACCCGCTGTTTCGTTGCTGGGAGGGGTAGGTGTCTCGGTTTCGTCTGTGCAGACGAGGTGTAGTTCCCATCGTCGCTTTGCCCTGTCGGAGACGGCGCGAACTTGTTGCAGGTTCTCGACGGTGACGCCGGGACGGGTTTCGTATTCGACAAGGATGTATTCCCATGCTTTCGGGTGTTCCTTGTGGTTCGCGCCTTTCGAGAGGCGGACTCGGTTGTTCTTGCCATCGTGTGTGATGCCGTTCTGTTTCCACGTCACCGTGCTTCGCGGGTGTTCTTCGTGGACTCGACGGCCGTGGTCGTCGGAGTAGTTTTTCTTGCGGTAGCCGGGCGGGTTCGCTCGACTGTCAGACTTCCTCTTTTTATACCACGAGTTGAAGGCTTCAGCGAGTTCCTCCAGAACGCGCTGTGCTCAACAATCAGAGATTGTTGGCATCACGAAAATCAGGGATTTTCGAACGAACTGGACTGCGAGTGCAGTCGCTTGTATTGTGGATGCGTCTTCAACTCGTCTGTGAGGTCGCCGTGGTCAGGAATCTCGCCCGTGTCTTCCCACTGTTGTCGAGAGTGGTAGTTTGCAACGTTCCAGAGCTTGCTGGCGTCCCACCCGTGGTGGTCAAGCGGTTCCTCTACCTGACCGTGGTTGAGGATTGTCGCTTGGTGGGTGTGGTGGACTTCCAGCATATTGAAACGTTTGTATAAGCACTTATACTATATTTCTTGTAACGGTTCGGTTTGAGAACGGTGGAATATCCGGTCTTGCTATCGACGGTGGACTGTAGGGGAAGTGTCGGATTCATCCTGACGCTAAAGGGTCAGGTATTCTCCTTGAATTTCTACAAACTACTCCGGAGTCAAGCCCCGAGACACCCGGCCTGTTCCGTCTGTAGACTCTCCCTGATACTCCCCTCTTCCCGAGGCTAATCTCGCCGGGCTGACCCCGAGTCCTTACTCACATCCTTTCTGGACCAATCGATATGGCGTTGATATCCCCTTTTGACATCTATTGACGACAGTCAGCCGTCTCTTGATAGAATCGGCGACTCACGATACGTTTCATTGAGAGGCGGTATCGCCGCAGTCACGACTCTCAAGTAAGTGCGTGACTTACAGTATTCATGAGCGATACGGGCAGCCCGCTGACGGAAGACCGGCCGACAGTCGACCGGACAGTGACCGTCGACGCGCCGTTTGACCCTGCAGGGGATCAGCCGGATGCAATCGAGCAACTCGTGGCCGGCTACGAACAGGGCTACGACGAGCAAACTCTCCTCGGAGTGACCGGCTCTGGAAAAACGAACACTGTCTCGTGGGTGATTGAGCAGCTTGACACACCAACGCTGATCATTGCTCACAACAAGACGTTAGCAGCCCAATTATACGAGGAGTTCCGCGAACTGTGTCCCGACAACGCGGTTGAGTATTTCGTCAGTTACTACAATTACTACCAGCCAGAAGCATATGTCGAACAGACTGACACGTTTATCGACAAGGAACTCTCGATCAACGACGAAATCGACCGACTGCGTCACTCCGCGACGCGGTCGCTGTTGACCCGTGATGATGTTATCGTCGTCGCCTCTGTGTCGGCAATCTACGGATTAGGTGATCCCACGAACTACGGGCAGATGGCGCTTGAACTGTCCGTCGACGACGAGATCGGCCGGGACGAATTACTCGCGGAGTTAGTCGACCGGAACTACGAACGTAATGACGTTGACTTCACGCAGGGAACCTTTCGCGTCCGGGGAGATACTGTCGAGGTGTTCCCCATGTACGGTCGATACGCTGTTCGGATCGAGTTCTGGGGAGACGAAATCGACCGGATCCTCAAGATCGACCCTCTCGAGGGGGAGGTGAAGTCAAACGATCCGGCCGTTATGATCCACCCGGCAGAACACTACTCATACGCCGATGACCAACTCGAGGACGCAATTTCCGAGATCGAACAACTCAAAAACGATCGTGTCAGCTACTTTGAACGGCAGGGGGATCTCGTGGCCGCGCAGCGAATCGAAGAACGGACTACCTTCGATGTCGAGATGCTTAGAGAGACTGGCTACTGTTCTGGGATCGAGAATTACTCAGTTCACTTTTCTGACCGTAAGTCGGGCCACCCACCATACACTCTGTTAGACTACTTCCCGGATGACTTCCTGACAGTGATTGACGAATCCCACCAGACGATTCCACAGACAAAAGGCCAGTATGAGGGGGATAAATCCCGGAAAGACTCACTTGTCGGAAACGGGTTCAGACTCCCGACGGCATACGATAACCGCCCACTAACTTTTGAGGAGTTCCGAGAGAAGACAGGCAAAACGCTGTACGTTTCCGCGACACCGAGCGACTACGAGCGGGAACACTCCGAGCAGATTGTCGAACAGATCGTCAGACCGACGCATCTGGTGGATCCTGAGATCGAGATCACCTCCGCGTCCGGACAGGTGGACGACCTCCTGAACCGGATTGACGGCCGAATCGACCGCGGTGAGCGCACTCTCGTGACTACGCTCACCAAACGTATGGCCGAAGACCTCACGGAATATCTCGAAGAGGCTGGTGTTGAAGTCGCGTATATGCACGACGAGACCGACACGCTGGAGCGACACGAGATTATCCGCGACCTCAGACTCGGAAATATTGACGTTCTCGTCGGGATTAATCTGCTTCGAGAGGGACTCGATATTCCTGAGGTCTCTCTGGTGGCGATTCTCGATGCTGACCAGGAGGGATTTCTCCGTTCCGAGACGACGCTCGTCCAGACGATGGGCCGGGCCGCCCGGAATGTCAACGGCGAGGTCGTCCTGTATGCCGACGAAGTGACCGATTCGATGCAGTCAGCAATTGACGAAACCAAACGCCGCCGCCAGATTCAGCGAGACTACAACGAACAACACGGGTTCGAACCGACGACTATCGATAAGCCCGTGAGCGAGATGAACCTCCCAGGGTCACAGACGGACGCCTCTTCCGTCGACAGTAATGAGATCAACGATGAACAAGAAGCACTCGAGTTGATCGATCAACTCGAAGAGCAGATGGACGAGGCAGCGGCAAATCTGGAGTTCGAGTTAGCCGCCGATATCCGCGACCGGGTTGCTGAGCTCCGACAGAAATTCGATGTCGGGACCGACGACAAAAGTATCATCCCGGAAGCCGAGGACTTCTGATTGTGTTTTTGTTTCGCTACACCGGCCGTCGTGTTGCTAGTGGCCTGATACCGTGGTGTATGATAGCCCCGCTCCGAGCGTGGTCACGGAGTCGAGAGTGGAGCGACATTCTGTGAATTCAACAACTATTATTATTCGTGTGAACGGATGACTCGACATGTCCGTAATCGACACACGGCTCCAGGAGGCGACGTTGTGTGGGGTCGGAGTAGCTCTCGTGGTCTTGCCGGAGGCGCTGCAGGTGGTCGGGATGGCTGCGCCATCACCGAGGACGGGTGGAGGCAGTTCAGAAGTTATCGGGTATCTGACTGCGGTGGTTTTCCGTCCCGTGGTATCTGTACTCGGCGCGTCGTTCGCGCTGACCGGCGCGGTCAAACTCCGTGGTTGGCGTCTGACACAGCGGATATCGTTTCTCATCCCCGTATTTGCGGCTACAATTGTCGTCTCGTCGGTTGGATTCTCCGCTCTATCGGTCCCGGCGAGTGTGGATCTGCCGGAAGTTACTCAGGCGGGGACTGCCACGGCTGTTGTCGGCGGAGCGGTCGTTCCGTTGGTCCTCGCTGCACTCCGAGAGGGTTCTCTCGGTGTGATTGCCGCCGCCACTCTGCTGCTCGGCGCGAGCGCTCTTTCTCCGTCGACAGTCATTTCCCTCACTGGTGGACTGGCGTGTGGGATAGCCTCTGTCGGGGGGTTGTGGTATCTTGACGAAGAAGTGTGGCGACCGTGAACTGTCCCCGTCGTGCCCGGGAGAGTTGACCTGGGCACCTGACAGAACGTAGCGGCGGCTGCTTGCGAGATCCAGGCTATTGGGTCGGTCAGTAAATCGCTTGTTGGAACCTGGCTGTGCATGAATTCTCTCACTTCCGGCAATCAGACACCGCCGGCAGAATCGAAATAACTGTTATTCGCTTGAGTGTTCTTCGATCATCTCTAGGTTTTCGCCTTCTCCGTCGGCTAACTCGTCCATTTCTTGGAGAGCACTGTCGATATCCTCGAGCCCGAGAAGTTCGCTCGTCTCGTCGTCGAACTCCTTGGGTTCCAACCCTTCAGACTGTTGGACATCTGACCCTGAAAGCTGGTTACCGTATCGGCCGACCAGTGAGGTGAGTTCCTGTGGGAGAACAAACGTTGTGGACTCGCCTTGGCCAATCTCTTCGAGTGTCTCCATCCCCCGCTCGATAATGGCGCGCTCTCCCATCGACTCAGCGGATTTCGCGCGGAGTACCGTCGAAATGGCATCACCCTGTGCTTCGAGAATCTGGGACTGCTTTTGCCCCTGGGCTCGAATGATGTTGGACTGTTTGTCTCCTTCAGCCTTCTCGACAGCCGAGCGACGCTCTCCTTCTGCTTCGAGGATCATCGCCCGGCGACGACGCTCGGCAGAGGTCTGTTCTTCCATTGCTTCTTGCACATCCCGAGACGGCTGAACCGCGCGGACTTCGACGGCTTCCACACGGATTCCCCACTCGTCGGTCGGCGCGTCCAATTCCTCCCGAATCCGAGTGTTAATTTTCTCACGGTTAGAGAGCGTCTCGTCTAACTCCATGTCTCCAAGCACAGCACGAAGTGTGGTTTGAGCAAGATTCGAGACAGCCTTTTTGTAATTATCCACCTCGAGAAAGGCCCTTTCGGCGTCCATCACCCGAACATAGACGACAGCATCCGCAGTTACCGGCGAGTTGTCACGGGTGATTGCTTCCTGGCTCGGAATATCCAACGTCTGTGTCCGCATATCGAACGGATGTGTGCGTGACACGAATGGAGGGACGATATTGAGCCCCGGATTGAGCGAATCACGAAACTTTCCGAAGATGGTCAGCGGTCGTTTCTCGTAGGCTTCGACCATCTCGACGGCACTGGAGACGGCAGCCACTCCCAGCAGAAGCGTAAGCAGACCGAGTCCGCTGATAACATCGCCGCTGTTGAGCATCACGACGACGAGACTCGCGATAATCACACCAATCAAACGAATCCCGGTGTCGAACACCCGATTCGTACCGCCGCTCCTCGGACGGACGAGTCGACCAATGAGCCGGCCGGTGCGGCGAAAGAGACTCATACTCAGCTATACGTCTCCAGTGGCAAAACACCCTTTGCTATTTTCGGGCTGAATATCGTTCAGTGTCTCCCACCACGGACTTGCCGCGACCTGGAATAGCTGGACCGCCAGCTCGGATTTCTCCCGCGGATTAGAGATGCTGAGCGATATCCTCGGCGAAGTACGTGAGGATGAGATCGGCACCGGCGCGCTTGATACTGGTGAGTGATTCGAGTGCCGTCGGCTCAAGCTCTAACCAGCCTTTCTCGGCGGCCGCATGTAACATAGCATACTCACCAGATACGTTGTACGCGGCGACAGGACGGTCGATTTCCTGGCGAACCTCTCTGACGATATCTAAATACGGGAGCGCCGGTTTCACCATGATTACGTCAGCACCCTGTTCGATATCAAGCTGGACCTCTCGGAGTGCCTCCGTACTGTTGGCAGGGTCCATCTGATAGTGACGCCGATTTCCGAAGGCCGGAGCGCCGTCTGCGGCATCACGGAACGGGCCGTAGAATGCTGACTCGTATTTCGCGGCGTAACTCATGACCGGCACGTCCGAATGCCCAGCTCCGTCCAAGGCCGTCCGAATCGCTCCGACCATCCCGTCGGTCATAGACGACGGAGCAACCATGTCAACGCCCGCCTCCGCCTGCGCGACGGCCGTCCGAGCGAGCAAATCGAGCGTCTCATCATTGTCGACCGTCTGCGTCGGGTCTGCCCGTGCATTGTCTTCGAGAACACCACAGTGGCCGTGGTCGGTGTATTCGCAAAGACACACGTCACCTATCACGTACACGTCTGTCTCGTCGGTGGCCCGTCGGATTGCCCGCTGAACAACTCCGTCTGTGGCGTACGCCTGCGAGCCGACAGCGTCTTTCTGACCGGGGATCCCGAACAACATTATCGCCTCCACACCAGTCTCGAGAATCTCCTCAACCCGGGCGACGGTCTCTGATACGGGGACACGATCGTGGCCTGGCATCGAGGGAATCGCCTTCCGCTCGTCAGTCGTCGCATCGACGAACACAGGCGCAATCAAGTCTGTTGAGGAGAGATTAGTCTCCCGCACCAGCGACCTGATCCCGTCGGTCCGGAGCCGCCGTGGCCTGTCTGTGAGACTCTCAGTCATATCTCCAGGTAGTGACCCACCCTGTTAAATCAGTCTGTTCCACCGATAGATTGCTCTGACGGGAGGGGGCAGATGCGATAGCAAGCTCATCAGATAATCAAGATTGCGTCGCTCGCTTCTTGACGACAGATTTCAACGCTCTCGATACTGCTAATTGCCTCTGATCGGACGGATACTGGTCTCTCTCGACTTTGCTGAACGTGTTTCAATCCCACGACACGGGGCTCCGAACAGTCAACCGACCTCGGCAGGTGCACGAAGATTGACATCCTCCTCCGCGTGACCGCGGCCGAATCCCGAGCGGTGGGAGTGTAAGGTTTGCAACCACGGATCCTGGTTTCTTCTTCGGGACCCCGTGTAACCCATCACGAAACGGTGGCTGACTGGCGGTGCCAAACCGCCGGTACTCCTCTCCTCAGTGTCGGTGGTTCCCATCTACTGTGTGAGCCAGCGGGGAGCCACCGCCACGTCAGCGGACTCGGAGTTGCCTTTGCGTCTTGCTCAAACCACCAGGCACAGACGAACGCTTCTCTCAGTCGTGTTCACCGAGTTGGCGTTCCGGATACTGTCTCAGTGGTGGCGGGTAGACCGCCTCCGGAGGCCGTTCGGAATCGCTCCGTTCCGACCTAACCGTACCATAGGATAGCAGTTGTTGGCATTTCAAAGGACGGATTGGAAACTCGGATATGCCGTTATCGGTGGAACGTGTCACTCAGTGACGGCGCGTATCCACGGCCTGAAGGCCGTGGGATTGCGCCTGCTCAGCCTATAAAATCAAAACGCAGATATCCTCACGCACGCGAACGCACTCGTGACGCTCCCGCTTCAGTTAGACACGATGCCTGGCTGGTTGCAGTCCTGGCTCAACTCGGAGTGGACACTTCTCGTATTATTGATTGTATTCGTCCTTGAAGGGGCGATGCTGATGTACTTCATGCCCAGCGAGTTGGTGGTCCCGAGTGCACTGTTATTGATCGGTACCTCTCCTGGTGATATTGTGAGTGTAATCGGAGTCGCCGTTGTCGGTGCCACCACCGGCCAGTATGTGTTGTTCACTGTCGCCCGCCGCGGTGGACGTGAGTGGCTGCTCAAGCGACGATGGTTTCGTGTCTCCAGAGAGACACTCTCGAAATTCGACGGCTGGTTCGGTCGGTGGGGCGTCTATGTTGTGCCCGTGAGCAACTCGTTACTGTTCACTCGCGGGATGCTCACCGTGCCTGCTGGTCTTTCGGGGATGGATGATCGTCTTTTCACGGCTCTTTCTGCGCTAGGCACTCTCTCGTTTCAGTCGATTCTCGCCGGATTGTTCATCGTCTTCGATTACCTCGTTCTTACCTGAGGTGTACCCGCTGACGAGGCTAGCTGTCCACTCTGCGGGATTCTGTGACGGCTCTTGTGTGTCTTTCCGCAGTTGACAGAGACAGAACGGATGCCACCGGCCTGAGCCGTGGATAGCTGACCGAGAATCACGTAGTTTCGGTCACCAGCTCACACCGATACATCTCGCTTACCCGAGCCGTAACGTGTGTGTGCCAAATTCGTCAGTAATCGTCGTTGTGGCCAGGTGCTCGTCGTCGACTGCTAGCGAGACAGTCATATCCGCAGCACCGCGTCCGGTAAGCTCAATACAGCCGCTGTCAGGTAGTGACGGCACGCAGATGATAGTGTCGCAGCCGCCGCCGAGCCATCGCCAACTGCTTGAGTCGGCTTGTGATGGGCCGTGATGCCCGAGAATGAACTCGACTCCGTCCGGTCGCGTACCGATGTCCGCGTCGAGAACAGTCGGTCCAGACTCTAGTTTAATTGAGAGTTTGTGAAGCATAATTGTCAACTCTCGGTCGTGCTCGACGGCGGGATTCAACTCTGATTCCGGGACGGTTCGCTCGAATCGCAGTCTGAGTGGAATATCTTCGAACGTCGGCGGCTCACGTTCCGCACAGGCGACGGTTTCGGCTGTCGCATCCAGATATGCCGTTCCGTGTTGCTCACTGGGCTCGATTTGGGTGTCCTCGTACCACTCGTTGAACGATGTCACGAGAACCGGTCCATCGGCATACCGGCGTGCGGATCTACCTGTGTCTGTGTAGATGTCACATGTCGACGCCACTGGCTCGTTATCGCGCTGGTCGTGTGTGATTGCAGTGTCATCGAAGCCCGGCGCTACCGATGGTATGAGCTCAACTCCGAGAGAAGGTGCTGCACGATACCACGACCGATACGTCGATCGCGCCGTCTCGAGGAATGACTCTTGCGTCGCCTCGGCGGGGTCGTACAGACCGTAGCTCGTGACGGCGTCTGCAATCTTGACCACCGGATGAGTCGTCAGTGCAGACCCAATCGGGATGTCGGCGATCAGATACGGCTCCACTCCCACAGCCTCGACAACCGCTTGGTACGCAGTCTCGACATCGCCACGGAGCTTGCCTGCAACCCAGATGTACAGAACCGGCCGATTGTCGATTTGTTTGTACGAGTCCTGGCTGAAAAACGCCTCAGCCAGATGCTGGAGATCAGCGGTGAATCGGTCCTGTGCGGGGTCATCATCAAGCGCCACGGGATCGCTCCCGAGTCGCCCCGTGGTCTCGTACAGAATCGACCACGAGAGTTCGTCCGCACGGGGGTGTTCAAAAATATCTTCTTGCACTCGATCGTCGTGGCTGTTATTCGGCCCCCACCACGAGACGTTCAGCCACGAGATCCCGGCCTGTCGGCACCAGTCGATGTGTTGTTCGATGACGGCAGGGTCGGTGGAGTCGTAGCTGCCTAACACGGGCGTAGATGGCGATTCGAGACACCACTCGCCGTCACGCCAGTCGTGCAGCGGCGAACCGTACCACGGATAGTAGTGGGCGCCCACGTCACGAGTGGCGTCTGGCTTGGCTGCACAGACGACGACCGTCCCGACTCGATGGGTACCAACTGTGACGGTCTGTGTGCCTGTCTCCTCAGGGGTGCCCGTGAGTTCAGCCGTCACCGACTCGCCAGCCGCGAGTGTCACGCGCGCTGTGTCGAGGTGTTGGTCATCAACCGACAGAGCGAGCGACTGTGTGCGCTCTGGCCCACCACTGAGTTCCAGCTTCACGCTCACAGCGACGGCGTCACCGTGGGTGATAGTCGTCTCAGCGAGTGAGAAATCGGCGTCCACGACCGGGTCAGAGCCCGCTGCGGGACGACCGGGTTGGGGCTCTGCGTGCGGTGTCGCGCCGATTTCTGTCTGCTCTTGATCGGTCTCCGTCAGCTGGCTACACCCAGCGAGGAAACTCGCTCCGAGTGGGGCTGCTGTCGAGAGAAACAGCCGCCGTGAGACCTGGTTTGCCATACGATGGGGAGCCGTGTGAACCGGAAGAATGCGTGGTTGAAATACTAGGATATGATAACTCACCAGCAGAGGGGAAGCTGCATTGAGTGCGCACTTGGCAGTGTCACCGGGTCGGGAGATAGCGGGCGACAACCGGTGGACGGGCATTCAGATTGTCTGGCCCGTCAGATCCGGCTCATCCGGCTGTCTATCGGTATCGAACTCTGCCAGCACTGATATGACCCACTAGTTCCGCTGTCAGTCGTATGTCTCGTCATCTCATGTTTTCCTGGCGTATTCCACTGGGCAAGACCTCGCCCGCTCTAGACACTGGGGTGAACAATCTCGTTACTCGTCTCACAGCGACAGGCGAGCAGCCCTGTAGGAAGGCCGAGACCTGTTTGACCGCTTCTACAGAGATAGCAGGCAGAGTGCCACGGGGCTTGAGTGGGTGAATGCCGTCACGATATGACACAAATGTACTTGTCTGGAACCGTCATACGCAGGTACCGACCAGAACACACCCTCTCACAGTATGGAATTGAAGATCTCAATTCCGTTGCTAGTCGGTCGACAGTGTGGAAATGCGACTCCCCTCAGAATCCGTCAGTGACGGTGCGACGGGAGTTGTCGTGGGCTGGTGGAGGCCCAGACCCTCACGGACACATCGGCGTGTTCGGGTGTCACTTCCAGC
>JAQCMZ010000533.1 GCA_028274825.1 Haloferacaceae archaeon | reverse complement strand
AGATCCGGCCCGTGTGACAGCGGCTGTAGATCTACTTGACAGTGCAGAGCAACCGGTCATCCTCGCGGGTGGGGGTGCGGCCGCTGCCGGTGCCGGTACAGCCTTAGAAACACTCGCTGAGCGACTTGGCGCGGCGGTCGCGACGACATTCTACGCACGGGGCATACTCCCGGAGTCACACTCATTGGCCACCGGCATCGCGGGGACGTTCATGACGCCAGCAAGCGCTGAGTTGGTACCAGCTGCCGATGCAGTGCTTGTAGTCGGCGCCCAACTCTCGGGGAAGACCACGCGCTATGGCAATTTATTCGATGACACCACAGTCGCACAGATAGATGTCGACCGAGAGGCTATCGGCCGGCACAGAGATGTCGATGTTGGTATTGTCGGCGATGCACGTGCGACGGTCGCAGCGCTGGCCGAGCGCGTCACGCCGGCACCGAACCGGGTCGAGACCGTCCGCGATCGGATCGCCACTGCCGACCGTCCCGCAGAGTTGTCATTCGACTCGGCACCTGACCGGGTGGACCCGCGGGCGCTGACGGTCGCAGTCTCAGATGTCGCGCCGTCTGACACGATCGTCGCGGTCGATTCCGGCAACAATACCGGCTTCCCAGCGGTGTTTCATCGCGTCGACGGCGACGAGCGAATGCTCGTCAACGGGAACTTCGGGAGTATGGGGTATGCGCTCCCGGCCGCGCTCGGAGCCAAGGTCGCCGCTCCTGAACGTCCCGTTGTCTGTTACACCGGTGATGGCGGCCTGTTGCAGGTGCTGCAGGATATCGAGACGGCGACTCGCTACGGGCTGGGGATCGTCGTCGTGGTGTACAACGACGCTAGTTACGGCATCATCCGGCATCGACAGAATCACGACTACGGCCGTGAGACGGGGTCAAACTACGACAGCCCGGATTTCGCGACGGCCGCCCGTGGCCTCGGTGCCAAGACCGTGACCGTGCGTGATCTCGATGAGCTCGGCGCCGTCGAACAGCACCTGACCGGCACCCCTGACCAGCCGCTCGTGGTCGATGCCAAGACAATCCCGGAGGTTTCCCGCCCGGGATTTCCCCCGTACTGACCGAAACCTTACGTACTGCCCCATCCAGGCAGAGGTATGGATCCAACGGCAGTCTTTGGGGAGTGTGACACGAGCATCGTTTCGGACGCGATGGACGAGCATGGACTCGGTGGTGTCATCACCGGGATACCGCCAGCTGCTCCCACGCACATCGCCGTGGGACGGGCGCGGCCGGTGACCTTCGAGCGAGCCCGGGGTGAGGGGCTTACCAACTTTCCGTACGCTATGCTCAACGCGATTGCTCCTGACGAGGTTTTCGTGTTGAACGGGGTCAGTCGCGACCTCTCCTGTTGGGGCGGCCAGGCGTCGGCACTGGCCGCCGAAGCCGGTATGGCTGGGGTCGTCATCGACGGGGGCTATCGTGATTGCTCCGACATTCGAGACAGCACGTTCCCAGTGTTCGGACGGGGGCAAACCCCACGGTCCGGACAGGGTCGGGTTCGCATCGCCTCGACGACTGACCCCGTGACGATTGATGATGTCCGCGTCGAACCCGATGACATCGTCGTCGCCGACGCGACCGGTATCGTCGTTGTTCCGGCTAGCCACGCGGATGTGGTCGCTGAGCGTGCTGGCGCGATCCGTGATGAAGAAGCGGACCTATCTGATAAAGTCACCTCGGGGGCTGCACTCGAAGAGATACGATCCACCCACGATCGGTTTTGAGCGGGCCGAGGATTTAATCACCCACTCATCATCTGCCCGAGCATGCAAGCTCTCACAGACGTTACCGTTCTCGACGTCACGCAGATGATTTCCGGGCCGTTCGCGTCGATGCAACTTGCAGACCTCGGCGCGGACGTGTACAAAATCGAGCGCCCAGACGGCGGTGAACTCGGCCGGTCGAACCCACCATTCATTCAGGGTCGGAGTACGTACTTTGCATCGGTCAATCGAAACAAGAGGTCCATCGCGCTTGATCTGAAGTCCGAGGAGGGGCAGGCGGCCTTCAGTTCGCTGGCCAAAGAGGCCGATGTAATCGTCGAAAACAACCCCCCGGGCCGAATGGACCGATTTGGCCTGGGCTACGAGTCGATCAGCGAGTTGAATCCAGGCATTATCTACTGCTCGATATCCGGGTTCGGACAGACTGGCCCGTATCGGGAGCTCCCGGCGTTGGATATCGTTGCACAGGCGCTGTCAGGCGTGATGAGTATCACCGGCCCAGCAGACGGGACACCGCATCGTGCCGGCGTTCCAATCGGAGATATCGCCGCCTCGATGTATGCCGTCCAGAGTATCGTGCTCGCGCTGTACCAGCGGGAGCGAACCGAGACGGGCGATCATCTTGACGTGTCGATGCTGGACTGTCTCACGACCTGGCTCACGGTCCGGGCAGGCGCGTCTTGGGGCCAGGGTGAGTCGTATCCCCGCATGGGCAACTCGCTCCCCGAGTTCGTCCCCTACGGCGTTTATGAGGCCGCAGACGGCTATCTCGCGGTCGTCGTTATCGCCGACCACCACTGGGAACGGTTGTGTGCGGTTATCGGACGTGAAGAGTTGGCCGACGACGACCGATTCGCCACTGGAGCAGCGCGCCGGGACCACCGCGAGGAGGTCGATGACCTGGTTGCGACTGCGATTGCGACAGCGACTGCCGACGAGTGGTTCGACCGACTGCGCGACCATGGCGTCCCGGCGGCCCCGGTGTACGACACCCTCGAGGTCTGGGAAGATGAGCACGTTCAGGCACGCGACTTGCTGAGGACCGTCTCCGACGGTGATCGCGATACGAACGCCATCCGGTACCCTGTCGAGTTCTCCGACATCGAAACCGGGGTCACACGCGGCGTACCCGGGCTCGGCGAAGACACCCGCCAGGTGCTCGCAGCTGCCGGGGTCGATGAGGTAGTCATCGACGCGCTCTTGGCTAAACTCGAGGCGCCGACTGGTTAGCTCCGCTCCTGCCAGTCGAACACCGTGTTCAGATCGTGGGGCACGTTGCCGCCATACTGTTTTGCGCGCTCGCAGTAGGCCTGGAGGTCAGCTCTATAGCTCGGATGGGCGATGCCGATCATCTCTTGTGCATGCTCGCGGGGCGAGAGGCCCCGCAGGTCAGCAACCCCTTGCTCAGTAATGATAACATCGACATCATGTTCCGTGTGGTCGACGTGTGGCACCATCGGGAGGATACGGGGAATGTCGCCGCCACGTGCGGTCGAACCGAGAGCCGTGATGGCCAATGGACTGTGGCGGTTGAAATCGCCGCTTCCCCCGATTCCGCTGATTACGTGCGAGCCGTCGATGTGGGTGGAATTGACGTTGCCGTAGATGTCCACCTCGAGGGCAGCATTCACTGCGATGATGCCGAACCGATCGATCATATCGGGGTCGTTTGAGATGTATCCTGGTCGGAGGATGATCTGTTCGGCGTACCGCTCGATGTCATCGTAGAGTTGTTGCTGGTACTCGGGGGTCACGGCGAGAGCCGTCGAACTGGCAGCCGTCAACTCGCCGGCATCGAGCATATCGATGAGCCCGTCTTGGATGAGTTCGCCGTAGTAAGTGACCTCTCGATTCCCGAAATCGATGCTTGCCAGCTCGCCCATCAGCGCGTTGCCGAGGCTGCCGACCCCGAACTGCAGGGTCACTCGGTCGGCTAACGTCGGATTTCGCTCGAGTTCTTCGGTCAGAAACGTCGCTAGATTGGCCGCGATTTCCTGGTCGCTGTCGGTTGGCTCCCGGAAACTGTAAGCGACATCAGGCTGGTCCGTGTGGACGACGGCCTCGAGTTTCGAGGGGTCAAATCGGATGAACTGGTCGCCGATGCGATCGGCGGGCGTCTCGAGAGGGATGGGCCCGCGATTGGGGGGCTGGGCTCGGCTGTAGATATCGTGGAGCTGTTGGACTGCCAGCGGCGGGTGGTCGTTGACCTCGATGATCAACCGATCGGCCGCTGCGATGTAGTCGGGTGTGGGGCCGATCGACATCGCGGGGATGAGCCACCCCTCCCCGGCCGCAACGGCCTCCACGACCACGATATCAGCATCGACGAGGCCGCCGAACGCAACCTCGTCGCCGAGTCGTGAAATATGGCGGTCGTGAAACGCCACCTCACCGCCGTTGATACGCTCGCGAGCCTCGTCGGTCACCTGATACGGATACCGTCGTGCGACTTGCCCTGCAGCCATCATCTCGGTATCGAGTTCATCGCCGCCGCTCCCGCCACTCACAACTGTCACGCCCAGGTCACGGTCACTCTCTGCGAGGGCTCGCGGAACCGCTTTCGGATAGCCGACACTGCCGAAGCCGCTAACGACCAGTGTCGCGTCTGCGGGGATATCGACAGCGACCGCGCTGGCCTCGCGCACCGGAAGCTCACCGGTGACCCGTTGGGTGGCGCGATCCGGCATCAGGAGCGCTCCTCCGGCTGTGTGCCAATCCCCTCTGGCCAGCCCGTTGGGCGCGCTGCGGACGGCTCGGCGGCCGCACGTTTCAGGACCATCGGCGTCCGTTTCAGCGACAGCACCTTGATTCCATCCTGCTTGTAGCCCCGCAGCTCCGTCTCGACGATGCCAACGTGGTCTCTAGACTCGCTTTCTCGTTTCGAGAGCACTTCGCTTTCCGCAAACAGCGTATCGCCGTGGAACATTGGGGCGTGATGTCTGACCTCGTCGTACCCCAGGTTAGCCGTGGCGTTCTGTGAAATATCTATCACGCTCATCCCGACCGCTGTCGCGATGATAACCAGGCCGTTGACGAGCCGCTCACCAAACTCCGTCTCCCGGGCATAAGCCTCATTGAAATGCATCGGATTTAGATTCATCGTGATATTGGTGAACCAGACGTTGTCGGGTTCCGTAATTGTCCGCCCGTACGGATGTTTATACACGTCACCGACCGCGAAGTCCTCAAAGAACCGACCCTGCCAGCCAGATACCAGTCGGTAGTCGTCGCTATCTCCCGAGGGGTCTTCACTCATAACACGTGTCACCTCGGTGAACGCGCGTATTATACTTGTGGACGACTCCTCACCATCGGTTGTCCAAACCCACACCGCGGCGGGCTTGCCCCGAGCTATATACTGTCGAGTGCCGATGCACAGGTGATACGAGGCGACTGTCCCGGGGTAGGTTCACGATCATGCAGAGGAAAACCACGAGAACCGCGCGGACGGCCCCGACAGTCGGCCGACCATCAGGAGGCTGTCGCCGGGTTCCGGAAGAACCGCGACCTAGAGGGTAAGAGGCGGCAATATATACCGTAGAAACATTTATGATGATTTCCTCGAAATGGCAGACCGATGGCGACAAAAGGCCGACGTGACCGAGTAACATCATTGCTGCAGCGAGTTGGTGTTGAAGTTGAAGACCTCGAAGTCTGGTTCCAGTATGCACTCATTACCTTCGTATTGATCGGCACGGTCATTCCGATGGCCATTTTGATACTCCAATCCATCTCAACGGGATCGATTCTTCAGGGCTTCACCCTCGATTTCGGAATTAGTAATTTCACCACAGCAATTCAATCATCCACGTTCCAAACCGCAATCAAAAACACATTCATTTTCTCGCTTGGGTCGGTGGTTATCTCACATCTGCTTGGCGGGACGTTCGCATTCATTCTCACCCGACTGGAGGTACCCCACTCCTCGAAATTCCATACGATGATGTTCCTCCCAATTTTCGTGAGTCCGCTGGTGTTGTCGTTGGGCTTTCTGTTTTCGTTCAGCCAGGGTGGCTACTATCACGGCCTGCTCGCCTTGGTCGGGTTTGATCCGAACATCACCAATGTCTACGGAATGGTGTTCATCTCGTCGATCTGGCTTACCCCGTTCTCGTATTCGTTTATTTCCGCGGGGCTTCAGAACATTGACCCGGAGATGGAAGACGCCGCTCGGATTACAGGTGCTGCAGACTGGAAGGTGCTGACGAACGTCTCTATCCCACTATTGAAGCCGTTCCTTCTGTCGAGTATCTTCATCAGCGTGCTATTGACATTCCAAGAAATCTCGATTCCAGCGATTCTCGGGCTGCCGGACCGTGTTTACGTGCTATCGACGTATCTGCTGGCGCTCCAACAGCAGTCGACGCCGCCGCCGTACGGTCAGATCGCTGCGGTCGGGGTCTTGATGGTGATTATCAGTATCACTCTCGTCGTCAGCATTAGCCGCATCATCGGTGACGTCTCGAAGTACACGGTCATCACCGGCCGTGGCCGCGAACGAACCATCGACACCCCGAAGTCAGTGCAGTACACTGCCGCAGGATTTCTCGCAACTTATCTACTGGTGTTCATTTTTGTCCCGCTGTTCCAAATCCTCTCAGTCGGATTGACCGAGGGCGGTAACATTGCCGCGCTCAAACTATCGGCGCTGTCCCCGAAATGGTTCGTGAATTTGTGGGAGACAGATTCGCTACGACTGGCCGTCCGAAACAGTCTCACCATTGCGCTAACTACCGCATCGCTGAGCGTCGTTCTCACGGGCGTGATCTCTTACATTAGCAACCGGGTTGATGGAATCACCAGCACCCTACTGGGCAGTATCGTCTGGATTCCGATCGCGACGCCAGGCGTCGTACTCGGGTTGGCGTACCTCTGGACGGTGTTAGTATTCGACATCGGGCTTTACGGCACGGTGACGGTACTCATCATCGCGTTCTTTGTTCGCTATTTGGCGCTAGGGGTACGCATGAATAACTCGCTGATCACCCAGCAGGCGGAAGAACTTGACGAGCAGGCGAAAATATGCGGTGCCGGCCTGTTCAGTCGGCTTCGAAACGTCGTGTTTCCCAACGCGAAAAACGGGATGATGTCCGTCTGGGTGATTCTGTTCACGCTGTTCATGGCAGAGTTGTCGACGTCCATCTTCCTCTACACTACCAGTTCGAGAGTGATCACCGTCACTATCTTTGAACTGTGGCGGACGGCTCAGTACGGCGCACTTGGCGCGCTCGCGACCACACAGGTGCTGATCATCTTCTCGGTCGTCTTTGCGATGATTCGGCTGTTCGACATCGAGATTCGGGCCGTCTAGCGGTCCATACTGTGAGGTGGTTGGGCCGTCGTTTTCAGCTGGCTGTCGTGGCTGGCTCGCAGCGGCGACCGAACCGGTCAGGGGGCAGACAGCAGTGTTTTTTGCGGTTTACCGATGGCCTTGCTACACCGATGAGAGTGGCGGGATTACAGGAAAAATGACGCGAAAACGAGAGGTTAGTCGTCGCCCGTTACCATTGAGACGTATCGGGAATCACCCACCACCAACGAATTGGCGGTACCAGAGGTCCTTCATCTCAGTCTTCTGCGCGCCGGACTTCGAGAGCTTGTCGTAGCCCCAGACGAATGGGGTGCTCTCGTCGATGTTGGAGTGAATCATTGGCCCCAGGTCGGCATACTCGGATTCCACATCCGATGCCGAAACCTGGTCATGGCTGGCCACGACATTCCAGTTGTTCGCGAGGAAGATCTGGCCGCGAGGCGAGTTGTACCAGTCGAAGAATAGCTTAGCCGTAGCCGGGTTATCAGGCTCTTTGACGATGTTGTAGCCGCCAAGGAAGATGTTCGAAATGACATCATCCGCCGAATCCCACATGAGCTGGTCCTCACCGTAGTCTGGACGCACATACGCATCCAGAATGAACTGTGCAAGACCGACGCCGTACTTCACCTCACCGCTGGCAACCCACTCACCCATTGTTGAGGTCGACCAGAATGTCTTGGGGTTCGCACTAGCCAGCGTCTTGATGTGTTCGGTCATCGTCTCCTTGCCGTACACCTCCTGCCACTGTAGCATCGTCTGCCACATAGAGGTGGAAAGCTGTCCGTCGTACATCGCGAAGCCTCCATCCCAGTCACTCGGGTTCTCCTCAATCGCCGTCGCAAGCGATTCAAGACTGCCCGGTGGGTTGCCCGATAGTTCCGATGGGTTCCACGCGTTCGAGTACGGATTGTAGTTGTTCGCGAGGATTGCCCCGTCGTCGGATTTCCACATGTCGTCGTAGTGTTCCTTCTCCGGGGAGTCGTAGTTCAACATCGCGTCCTGCTGATTTAACTGGGACAACGCCGGTGCGTCGTAGGTCTGAATCAAATCCGGTTCCCAGATGTCTTGTGCCGCCTCGGAACTGAATCGCTGGTACACCTTCGCTGTCGGCAGATTTACCGGCTGCACGTCGATGCTCGGGGCGAACTCATTGAACGCTCCTGCGATCGACTCCGAGAACGAGCCGAAATGCGATGTGTAGAAGGAGACTTCGCCCTCCTCTTGTTGTGCCTGTGCGACTGTCTGCCAGTATTCATCCGGATAGTAGTCCGGGAGTTTCGCCTCGATCGCTTCGACGGCGCTGTCGCGTTCTAAGTCACTGCTGTTTGAAAGCCCACCCATACAGCCGGCGAGTGCGGTTCCAGTCAAAGCGACCCCGCTCGTTTTTAATATGTCACGCCTGCTAATACCCTCACTATCAGTGGGATGTCTGTCATTGTCTGTCATTGCATATGCCTCGCAATTACAATATAGATAATGATATTTATTCTTTTAGGTAGGTTACTTCTTTGGACCAGTCAATATTCTATAAGGTTGAGCGGTGTTCTCCTCCGTCAATCATGAGAGCAACCCCATTTATATATCGAGCCTGCTCCGAGCAAAGATACGCGACGGCGTTCCCGAGATCAAGCGGTTCGCCCATGAACCCAACTGGAATCCCTGCGACCCTATCGGCTCGCGCTAGCTCATAATTGTCGTGCTCTCCTCGCTCAACCGCCTCCGACATCAGGTTCTGAATACGAGTCGTCTCATGTGCGCCCGGCAACACGGCATTCGTCCGGATCGCGGGCGCGAGTTCACGAGAGAGCGTCTTCTGAAGACCGATCACGGCCATTCGGACGGCGTTCGACAACACGATACTGTCGCTAGCTTCTTTCACGGTTCGTGAGGTGATGTTCACAATGCTGCCACCATCGTCTGCCCGCAGATGGTCGGCAGCAGCCCGGACTGCCCGAACAACACTCATCACCAAAAGCTCGAAAGCATCATTCCAATCGTCGTCGGTCGTCTCCAACAGCAGTCCCGGCGGTGGTCCCCCTGCAGAGGTGACGAGATGGTCAAGCCGCCCGAACTCGTCGACAGCCGCTGTCACTAACGCGGCTGGGAGTTCCGGGTCGGTGATGTCGCCGGGATGACCGAGCACTGTCGTCCCGTCAGCAGCCGCCGCCCTGATCTCATCGACTGCATTGTCCAAGCGGTCGCGATCTCTGCCGTTGACGACGACATCGGCGCCCTCTCGTGCAAGCGCCGTCGCCGCCGCTTTGCCAAGGCCACTACTCGAGGCCGTCACTACCGCCGCTTCGCCCTTCAGACCAAGATCCATATCTTGGTCACTCTCGCGGCCATCAAATAGGTGTGGTATGCCGGCAGACTCTTGCTGTCTCGCGTCACAGCGGCAGGTATGCAGGCGTTTGACCAAATCCAGGTAACCCTGGACGACCGCATCGCGACCGTAACTATCGATCGGCCGGAGGTTCGCAACGCGATGGACATCTCAACCCGTCGGGAACTCCGCACCGCGTTCGACGCCCTCCGGGAGGAACCGGCTCGTGTGGTCGTTCTCCGCGGCGCAGGAGAGGAAAGCTTCATAGCTGGGGCCGATATCGAGACGCTGGCAGAGATGGATCTCGGTGACGCCATGACGTACGCGACCCGTCACGCACAGGGGCTCTACACACATATCGCCGCGTTCCCGGCCCCAACAATCGCCGCTATCGACGGCTACTGTCTCGGCGGCGGGCTTGAGCTAGCCTTGGCGTGTGATATCCGGGTAGCTACCCCTGACGCTCAGTTCGGGTTGCCGGAAGTGACGCTCGGAGTCCTCCCGGGTGGTGGCGGCACTCAACGGCTCCAAGCGATTGTTGGGGCGGGGCTCGCTCGGGAACTCATCTTTACTGGATCGCTGATCGACGCGGCGACGGCCGAGCACGAGCGGCTGATCAACGACGTGTATGAACCGGACGAGTTCGACGGTGCAGTCCGAGCGCTTGCCGAGGAAATCGCGACCAACGCGCCCATAGCCGTTCGTCTCGCGAAAGAGGCAATGAATCGGGGCCTCAATCTCGAAGCCGGGCTCGACTTCGAGCGGGCAGCGTTCGCGCTCGCCGCGGCGACAGCGGACAAAGACGAAGGGACGGCCGCCTTTCTGGAAAATCGAACGCCATCCTTCGAGGGGCGATAGTCGCTCAGTCAGCGATAACAGCGCACTTTTCGGTCGGGAGATAGAGTGTGGCCTCGTCGCCTTCCTCCTGCGCGACCGTTTCGATTACGACCACGATAATCTCTTGACCGTTAGAATCGATGACGAGTTCCGTCTTGTCGCCGTAGTACAGTTTGTCCGTGATCGTTCCCTGGATTACGTTGCTCCCGCCGTCCGGCGTGCCCTGGTCAACTAGGTTGATCTCCTCCGGTGAAATCGCGACAGTCACGTCTGAACCCTTCGGGACGGAGCCACTGCCCCTGACCTGGAGCAGTTGGCCGGAGTCCATCCGGATCGCTGGCTGTCCATCGCGGTTCTCGAGCGCCCCGGTGAGGAAGTTCTCTTTGCCAAGGAAGTCAGCAACGAAGCGGTTTTTCGGTCGCTCGAACACCTCTTTCGGCGTCCCGACCTGTTCGATTTCCCCGTCGTTGAGGATGATCATCCGGTCGGAGAGGGCCGACGCCTCCGCCTGGTCGTGGGTGACGTACAGCGTCGTCACGCCTGTTTCTTCCTGGATCTGTTTCAGCCAGATACGCGCCTCCTTCCGGAGTTTGGCGTCGAGATTGCTGAGCGGCTCATCGAGTAGCAGCATCTCCGGACCATACACGAGCGCTCGTGCGAGCGCAACGCGCTGTTGCTCGCCGCCTGACAACTGTCGTGGGTTGTTGTCTTCGTAGCCGTCGAGATCAACTAGCGAGAGGTATTCCTGAGCGCGGTCATCCATCTCCTCATCGGTCATGTCGATGTTGTCGTTCTCCTGCAGCCCGAACTTGACATTGTTCAATACCGTCTTGTTCGGCCACAGAGCGAACGACTGGAACACCATCCCAAGATTCCGGTCGGCCGGCGGGATATGGATATCATCCTGCGATGAGGACACGATTGTATCTCCGAGGCGAGCCTCTCCTTCGGTCACCTTCTCAAGACCGGCGATACAACGGAGTGTTGTCGATTTCCCACACCCAGACGGCCCCAGAAGTGAAACGAGTTCGCCTTCTTGGACCCCAAACTCAAGCCCGTCGACAGCGACCAAGTCCCCATACTGTTTCGCTAGCCCTTTGACAGCGACCTGTGCATCGGCGATGTCCCGCTCTGCGTGTTGGTCCGACTCGTGGTCCCCGACATGCGCCTTAGCCATGTTAATATACCTGTTAGCAGCTACTTTCTTAAGTCTTTGTAAGGTGTTCACGTGGCTCATTGATAGCTGCACTCACAACGGCCGCCCGACCGCATGGTTCAGGATGAGCAGTGCCACCGACACGAGGACGAGTACCGGGAGAAGCCCGAATGCGATAGCCCAGCCGGCGCTGTCGGCGAGCATCCCAGTGACGGCGCTGCCGAGCGACCCGAGCAGCAGGGTGACCGTCCGAATCAGTCCGAAGCCGTAGCCACGTTCTGCATCGCCGAGGTGATCCATAAACCGGGAGTTGAGAACACCGGGAAACCCCATCCCGACGGCCAACAGGCCGCAGCCGAGCACCGCGATCGGAACTGACTGCCCAACGACTAACATGGCCAGTCCCCCTGCGAGTGCAGCCACTGTCGCACCGAGGACGACATCCCTGCCGATTCTATCCGAGAGTCGGCCCAGCAGCGGCAAGCTCAGCGCCGTCGCGGCGAATGTGCCCCCGAACAACATCCCTGCCTCACGCGTCGAGAAGTCCCAGTACTGGATGAGAAACGTCGGAAAAAACGAGTAGACCGCCTGCCAGGCGAAGTACATGAGAACGGCAATACCAACAGTGAAAGCGATTGAAGACCGAGCGAGCAACTGCACGAGCCGTCCCGGTCGGACCTGTTCACGTACCATTTGGATAGTTGCCGTCGGTGGAGTCGGGTCGACGCGCCAGAAAAACAACACACAGACAGGCAGCGCGACGACTGTCCCGAGGGCGACGGCTGCCCGCCAGTCGTAACGGGCGGCGACCCAAACCGCAGCGACGGGTCCCACTAAACCGGCGAGCGGACTGCCAGCAGAGTGAAACCCGAGGGCCTGGCCGGTGTTTTCGAACCGGCGTGTTAACAGCGTTGATCCGGCGCTAAAGTAGAGCCCAGCACTCCCACCGAGAACGATAGTTGCCAGAAAAAACGCCGGCAACGACCTGACATTCGCCAGTGCGAGACTGGCTATCCCGGTCAGCCCAATGGCAACGACGATGACCCGGCGTTCACCGTAGAGATTCCCGAACACGCCGCTGGCGAACTGGGCGACAGCATACACCGCCCACATCCCTGTCAGGGCGAGCCCCACGTCGCCCCGGGAGGCGGCCAGCCCACTGATGATGTCAGGGACGACCGGGCTGATGACGATTCGCGCCAGCACGGTCGCAAAGAACGCGCCCACAGCAGCGCCGATGAGACCGTAGCCCTCCCCGAGGCTCAAACCTGGTCGGTCGCGCACGTCAGAGTCAAGCGCCACGTGGACAGCGTTTCCGCCGCCGCATATCAGCCTTCCGACGGGTTTTGTCCGCCTGCCGAGTGGATGGCTCGCCGTGAATCTCGAACTGCTGCTTGTCACCCAGTACGACCGTGACCGGGACCTCACTGGAATCGGCGACGAACTGCGCCAGCAGGTCGCACTCGCTCGGGCGGGGGGGCTTGACGGGGTCGGCGTCAGTGAACATCACATCACCACCGATCAGTACCTGCTCAACGAGCCGATCATCGGGCACTTAGCAGATACGGTCGGCGACATGCGGCTGACGATGGCGTTGTGTCTCCTGCCGTATCACAACCCCGTGCGAATCGCTGAATTCGACGCGACTATTGATGTCCTCTCTGGTGGACAGTTCAGGTTCGGCGTCGGACTGGGTTACCGTGATGCAGAGTACGAGGCGTTCGGTGTCGATCGCGCGGACGGTCCCAGGTGACTCATCGACGGGCTTGAGATCATCGAGCGGCTCTGGACTGAAGAATCGGTGAGCTATGAACAGGAGTAGTTCAATCTCGAAGATGTGACGCTGCATCCGAAACCAGTTCAGACCCCGCGACCCCCGATCTGGGTCGGTGCAAGCAACGAATCGAGCGTTCGACGAGGCGCCCGCATCGCCGATGGCTTCCTTGGCGCCCACGGTCCGTTTAATATCGCCCAGCGACAGATCGCTGACTTCCGAGACGAGCGGGCGCAGACGACTCGTGGAGAGGGTGAGGTCGGGCTTCTTCGCGAAGTGTATGTCGCCGAGACGACTGAAACTGCAGAAGAGATCCTCAAGGAACCGCTGACGCGCAAGTATCAGGGTCACACGGAGTGGGGCCAGGACGACGCGATCGGTGGTGATACCTTTGAGTCCGAGTGGGAGCGAGTCAGTGACGAACGGTCCCTCGTTGGCAGTCCGGCCGACGTCATCGCCGAACTCGAGCTTTATGAGGATGCGATGGATCTCGATTCGTATTCTTCCACACCCAGTATCCGGGAATGGATCTTGAGGATGTTCAGTCGTTGATCAAGATGTTCGCCGAGGAAGTCGCCCCACAGATTGAGTGAATCTTGCATGTCAGCTGCTCACGACTGAAGTCGTGTGCTTGTCGATGAAATCCCGCACTTCGCGCTCCCACATAAAAGCCCCACGCCATCCCCGTTCGAAGGATTGCGACTGTGACCAGCACAAGCTGCGTGAGCAACTCCCACAGGAAGGCCCCATGCCATCCCGGTTCAAAGAGATGGCTTTCTCAGGTGGCTTCCGGCACGGGAGTCGGAAGGACTCGGTCAACGGTCCCGACTTCGGGGCTGGCTGACACGACGACGGACGTGATGTCACTGTCGCGGACGAGTCAGCGTTGAGGACGATATTCAGTATCCTTCACCAGGTCGTCGAGTCGAC
>JAQCMZ010000526.1 GCA_028274825.1 Haloferacaceae archaeon | reverse complement strand
CTTGCGACGTTCGATACAGGAGTTGATTGCACCAGAGGCCTCGTGGCAGGTGAGCGTGGCGTGTTGGTCGCCTCACTCGGTGTGCTGTTTGATTTGTTGTGTGGCGAGTTGTCGCACGTCGGAGTTGGTGTGGCACTCGTTCCACGCGAGGCCACTGGCGATGTTGCAACCGTCAAGCCACTCCTCGATTGTGTCGAGAAGCAGTTGCTCATCCTCGTCACTACGGAGGGTGAAGCGAGTGATGAGCGTTCGACGGTGATACTCGTCCGACGCCACATCTTTAATAACGAGTTATAGGTTCATAGATGTCGGGGTTGGGTGTCGGCTTCAACCCCGCCCACGGTGGGGCGGGGAATCCACCTTGCTACCTATTTGAAGCGGGAAGTTGCGACTCTGCTCACCCGTGTTTCCGCATCTGGCAGTATCAATCAGATGCACGCTACGCTTCACTCGGCCACGGTGTCGACACCAGACGAGTCAGTCCGTGGCCGCCGCGACCCGAGTCATCAGCTCGGCGGGCGACGTCGCAGCCTCGACGTCGGCACGACCGACAATCACGGCCTCACCAGCGCCGATATCGAGATCAGGCCGGGGCGACTCGGCAGCGGCGTTCGGGATGACGAGTTTCTCGTGATCTGCGACTCGACAGGCAGCGCGGTGAAGATCACTCCCTGCCGAGTCTCCGATAGCGATCACCAGTGGCTCTCGGAGCACCCGGGCCGAGAGACTTCCGTACTCTGCTACCTGGACGCCGAGACGGTCTCGTGCGCCTGCAAAACTGGCGACCGTCTCCTCCGCGATATCCCGGTAGCGGTCGTCTCCAGTGAGAAGCCCTATCTCGAACATCCCACGGGCCATTGCCACGTTTCCGTCTAACGGTCGAAGCGGGCGGTCGAGGAGTCCCGGGCCGGTATCGGAACCGTCACGGAACGACCCGTCAGTGTAGCGCTCCTCGATTGCCGTTTCCGCGACCGCCCGAGCAGTGTCAATCCCCTCACCCACGACCTGTTGTGCAGTGGTGAAGGCGCCGATAACTCGCGCGGAATCCATCAGGAGTCCGTGTTCGCCCGTTTCCTCGTCAGCCCGGAATCTGGTGACTGACCCGTCCTCGATCAGGGTGGCTGCGAGCGAGTGACGAACGTCGGTTGCAATCTGGCGCGCGGTGGGATCGTCCGTGTAAGCCGTGAGGGTATACAGAGCCGTTACGGCGAGTGCGTTGTCACCTGCATAGACTGTCCGATCGAATCGCCGGGAATCGCCGCCTACGCGGGCCTCAGCGTCACCTGCATAGTAGACGGCACCTGAACCTGGGCCGAGACTGCCGCCGAACCCATCATCGACACGCAGGTCACTCTGGAGGAACTCGACGGTCTGGCGAGCAGGGTCGAGATAGCGCTCGTCACCAGTGTACAGATACGCGTCAGCAAACACACGGATGAGTCCTGCGTTGGCTGCCAGCGTCTTCTCATACGCGATGTCGGTCCAGTCACGGTTGGCAGTGTATCTGAAAAATCCGCCCTCGACGGCGTCGAACAGGTGCTCCCGGATGGCCTCGAGTGTCCGCAGCGCGCGAGTGCGGTCGCGCTTGAGTGCGAACGCGATTGTCCCCGGAAGTGGGAATTTTGCGTCCGTTCCCCAGCCCTCGTTTTGTCTGTCGTATTTCACATCAAGTTGTCCCGCAACGTGTTCTTCGATCTGTGAGGTTACTTCACCACCGGGGGGGAGGTCGCCCTCCAGTGCCCGGGGGATTCGCCCAGCATCGCGGCCGTGAGTGTCCCACATCTCGCGAACAGAGTCTAACACCTGCCGCATCCCATCGGGGCCAAGATAGCCTGCGCCGGTCAGAAGCCGCCCGTCCGGAGTCAAAAATGCAGTCGTTGGGAACCCTCCCATGTTGTACCGCTCTCGCACTCGTGGATGGCGGTCAATATCCACACGCACTGGAATAAATCCGTCTGCGATATTCGCCGCGATGCGAGGCTCTGTGTACGTCTCCGCATCCATCTCGCTACAGCCCTCACACCAGACGGCCGTCAAAGAGAGCAAGACAGGCACGTCTCGGGCGTCTGCTTCGGTGAACGCATCAGTTCCCCACTGACGCCACTCGACGCGCGTCTCGTCGGTCATTATACCAGCCACGGTGGCCTCGCTCGTAAGCGCTTCGAGACATCCACTCCGAGAGTGACTGGCCGGCGTGACCAGCGGGTTCGACAAAAGGGCTATCAACTGCCGCACGCAAATACTCTGATATGCGTCTGCGCTACGTCTTCGTGCTTCTCCTCCTCATCCCGCTTGCAGATGCTCTCTTCCTCGTGGTCGTGGCTGATTATCTCGGCTGGCAGGCGACGGTCGCGCTGGTGGTATTGACGGCGATTATCGGCATGTTTCTCGTGCGAGCAGAAGGGCGGAACGCTGTCGCACGACTCCAACGAAAACTCGTCAACGGACAATCACCGGCAAACGAACTGGTCGACGGTGGATTGCTAATCGCTGCCGGTGCGTTCCTCCTCACTCCAGGATTGGTGACTGATACTATCGGGTTCCTACTTGGGTTCCCGCTTACTCGCGTTCCGATTCGAGCAGGGGTCAAACGATTCCTCGTCATGCCCATGGTCGAGCAGAAAACCGGCGGGTTCGCCTCAGGAAACGTCTATATCGGCGGATTCCCGGGCTCTGGCACCGGCCCCGACTCCGAGTCTGATTCTGACGGCGGGGTAGCCGGTGGGTTTGGCAGTGTCTTCGGCGGTAACGACTTCCCCGGTGGACAGGGTGGTGAGGCCACGGCTGGGTCCCACTCATCCGACTCTGGTCAAGACGAATCGGGAGACGATGTGGTGGATGTTGATTACACAATCGAGGACTCAGACAAGTGACAACCCCGGTCGGACGAAAACCGCAAGACTCGGCGATGGGATAAAAGGGAAATTGTTAAACACACTCCATCGTAAATTTCAGGTGCAACATTCATGGGCCGATAGCTCAGTCAGGTTGAGCGCTCGGCTGATAACCGGGAGGTCCACGGTTCAAATCCGTGTCGGCCCATATCTTCCTTCACCGATGCTAATTCACCGTACGAGAGCCTGTAGTATAAATATTCACTGTTGGCAAAACTTTTGAGTTCAACCGTAGCACGGTTGACCCCTCTACCCTCATGCGATTAATTTGAGCCGATAGGTTTCAGGGCTTCAGGCTCCGGAATCGGTTGAAGATCTGCGACCGGGACCACATGATTGCGATGGTCATATTCAGGTGGCGTTTCAGATAGCCCAGTGGACAACACGTCTTCGCGCGCGGCCATTCCGAGGAAGTTGACGGTCTGGCCGTTCAGATGATCTTGAATTCTCTCGGTCTTCCTCGGAGTGCGGGCCGCGTCGGGCGAGCTTAACCATTAGGGAGATTACGGAGAATCGAGGAGAAAGCCCCGCCGATGGGCGGGGATGAATCCGACAACTCCTCCACCCCCACCGTCGATTGCAGGGCTGGATATTCCACACTCGAATCCACACCTTCAACTAACCCTATCGACATAGGTTACGTATGGCGAAT
>JAQCMZ010000123.1 GCA_028274825.1 Haloferacaceae archaeon | reverse complement strand
AGTGCCACCGAGCGGCGTGCCTGCCAGCAACACCACCACTCTCGTGCCGTTGGGTACCGGTCTCGAAAAATCGATTCCGTAGGGTTATCACCCGTTTGACATCCTCCTCCGCGGTCACGCGGCCGAATCCCACGCCACCGCTGAATTGGGAGTGTCAGGTGTCCAGACTGCCACGCGAGCACACCGTTGGAATCGATGTGTAACCGGTCGGCGGGCAGTCTCTTGGGAGTGGCCACCCCGGGACTCCTCTCGTCTGTCGTGCTCGGATTCCCCGTGTTGTGTTGGCCACAGGGAGTCCGGCAGACTGCGACAGACTCGGAGTGACTTCCTCTGCAACTGTTCGCCCCTGGTGCTTGGTGTGTGATTCCCACATCGGGCCACACCCTGCCCTGTTTCCAGTGTGGGCGGACACTCGAACCGCCAGTTGGTGGGCGCTCGGCTACACTGGGGTCGTCCCCAGTGCGCCGACACTCACACAGACGACAGTGTGGAGCAAAACCAGTCCAAAATTGGCGCTGTGACGGCGCGTATCCACGCCGTGAACGGCGTGGGAGTGCGCCTGTTCAGCCTATAACCGTTGCGTGTTCGACAAACACGGCCCCACGAACAGCAGCCGGCGACTCATACTCTGTTCTGCTTGCTGATTCTCAGGGCGTGGTTTTCCAGCTTAGAGTGGAGGGGTTTGGATTATGTCAGTTCGGTACAGCCCGGCTCAGATCGAAACCTGGGGTAAGTTCAGTTCTCGGCGTCTTCTCGTGCGTTAAGTTTTGCCTGTTCGCGTGCACTCGGATTCACTGATTCGTTGAACGGAACATTAGCCACCTTCGCGTACACTGGTTCACCCATCTCGTCAGCGTACTCGTCTGGGAGATGTACCTGAAACTCGACATCAGCGTCCACGTCGATGTCGTAGACGCTATCATCAAGCGTGGTGTTGAGCGGGGCGAGTTTGTCCGCCGGGACGAAGGCCAGCGCGATATTCGTATCGAGCTCTGGATTCCACCATGGGGAGGTGACGTACCCACACTCGTCGCCCGTCTCCGGATTAGACACGAGCCAGAAGTCCGGTGCGTACTCGCGGATCGGTTCGCCGGCCATCTTCAGACCGACGAGCTTGTGATTGAACGGGTACTGACCGGTTTCGATTTGCTCTCGTTGACTCTCGAGTGCCTCTTTTCCGACGTAATCGGCGTCCTTGTCGTCGGGAACCTGGTACGCGAGATTCACCTGGAACGGAGATGTCTCGTGGTCCATATCTTGGCCCCACGAGAGGATTCCTGCTGCAATTCGGCGGTGATGACCGGGGGCGATCTGCCGGCCGCCGTAGTCTTTCACCGCGTTCATTACTGGGTCCCAGGCCTGTTCGGCATTCTCTGAGGCATCCCGGACGTAGATCTCGAAGCCTTTCTCCCCGGAGAACCCGGTCTGACTCACGAGAACAGAACAGCCGTTAATCTCGGCATCTAACAATCCGTAGTAGGCAATATCGCTGACCTCTTCGCCGATAACGTCGATCATGACTTCCTCTGAGAGCGGGCCTTGGATCTGCATCGGGGCGACATCGATCTCGTCGATCTCGACATCATAGTCCATCCCGACATTGACGCCCTGAATCCATTGCATGAGCGTCGAATCCGACAGTGAAAACCAGAACTCGTCTTCTTCCGGCCGCAACAACACTGGATCGTTCAGGATCCCGCCGTTTTCGTTGCAGAGAATCACGTATTTGCCCTTCATCGTGTCGATCTCCGTGGCATCACGCGTGATCATGTGGTTAGTGAGCGCCTCTGCGTCAGGGCCCTTGACGCGCACTTGTCGCTCAACGGCGACATCCCAGAGGGTGACGCTGTTGGTGAGCGCTTCATACTCTTTCATCGTGCCGCCGTCTTCCTCAGGCACTAACCCACGGGGGTGGTAGACACGATTGTAGACAGTGGCACGATATGCGCCTTCTTCGTTGAACGACTTATCGAAAAACGGCGACTTGCGCACACGCGTAGACACGAGCATCTCAATCCCTGGGTCACCAGACTGGCGCAGGTTCCGCGGTAGAACGCGGTCCGACTGGTCAACACTCGGGTGATTCGGGTGGTTTTTCTCTACAGCCTGTGGGGGCTCACTATCTGACATCGATTCTGCCCGAGACAGTCTACGGTCTTAAACTAACGGTCCTTAGCGTGACTCTTGACCAACTCACATCGTGAAATATTGCTATAGAACCGCTATAACGGCAGCTGTGAGCGGAACCCTGTGTCTGGACTGAATTCTTTGTCTCGAAACTCTTCACACTGTCTCGGCTACACATATCGAATTTCCGATTAGTTGTGTTTCTATGATTTTCTGTTTTTCTGCCGGGGCTGACAGGCGACTGTGATTCGTGTTTAGGATACTCAAACCGGGACACAGTTGCGTCGAATCTGCCAGAATTCACCGCATTCACAGCCGTCGCTCTTAGGCCTGAGTGCGCATTTTTGACCGACTATTCAGAGGAATGGTAATTAATTAGATGATAATGAACGTTCAGGGTGGTCTAGGCCGGAATTTCGGAATCTTTTTTCACTCGTGGCATCCATCGTATCATGCATGAACAACGACGCAGCCGCAGCCGACGGTCAGTCAGACGTTGAGATTTACATTCCTGCGATGCCGACTCTGTCCTCGACAGTGGGCCGTATTGAGACGGGCGTCAAATCGCTTCTTCGCCGTCGTGGCGCAGTGATGGTCCGCATCAAGCGATAACGAATCAGCGTTTCTGAAACAATTCGGTAGAGCCAATCGCTCACCACTTTCTTAGAGAGTATTACCATTGAGCCTCTGGTATCCAGTAAAATTACTATTGATCTTTGCTGGAGAGTGTAAAGTTTCAGAATTTCAGACCACCCGACTACGAGAGCCACACCGTATCCAGATGGACAGAGTATGTGGGTGCACTTGAGCATGTTTAGCCAGACAGACCGTGGTCGCGTGGCTCAGTGAGTTCAGCTCAGTCCTCAAGCCGGTCCATTCGCCAGCTTTCCGTATCAGGCACCCGATTGAAACTGTACACGTGAAGACCACGGAGTTTGTACTCCGGGTCATTGTAGTACGGACTCAGCCCTTCTACGAGTTCGTCAGGATTGTACTTTCCACGCGACCGAATGAACTGCCGAATAAATCCGGTAATACCGGCCGTTTTCTGAAGAAACCGGATCGAGTCGCCGACTCCCACCTTTCGCGAGATTTTGAGGAGTTTCTGGTATTTCATGACGCCGGGGATTCCGACCTCCACCGGGAGTTCGACACCGCGGTCACGAATCGTCTCAATCCAGTCGACAATTGCGCCCGGATTGTAACACAGCTGAGTCGTGATGTACGTCGCGTGCGGTGCTTTCTTGTCCATGACCGCAGCGAGTGTTTCGTCGCTGATGAAATCGTGTCCTTCGGGATAGCCCGTGATCCCTACTTCTTCGAACTCGTGGCCCAACCGATCCATCGCTGTGAGTAACTCGTAGGATGATTCGAACTCCCCGGCCGGCTCTTCTCTATCTCCCCCGGGAATGAATATATCCGTTATTCCCGCGTCTGTGAGTTGCGTCAGAATCTCGTCGAGTTGGCCATCGTCTTTTACATAGCGGGCCGCGAGGTGGGGCACGACGTTGTATCCCTGTTCGGCTGCTCGCACAGACCACTCGACAGTCGTGTCCAACCCGAGACTCGGCGAAGTGGTGATTGCGATTGTTGCTCCATCTGGAAGATGCGACAGCTGATCTTCCATACTGTCGAACGGCATCAGTTCGAATCGAGGTTCGGCGAGCAGTCTCCCCTCAGGTGCATCTGACTGTGGGACCGTATGTGAGGAACTCATCTGCCCGATACCCCTCGTCTCGGCCGTGTCGTCAGGGGCTGATCACGTCTGTCTGTGGCACACATTGTTAATTGATAATAGTAACCGGGATATACGTCTTTCCCAGCGGATCGCTGAATCCCCGATATTGTCGCTGAGACGGTCGAACTCGACTTTGCCCGAAAGGAACACCCCGGCAGATATCTCGGGGACTCAGCCACGACGTGTCAACGATCGATTCAATCGTGGATCAGCTCACATTCCCGTAGCAAACACAGCCTTTCATACCCTTCCGCACAGTACGCCGAGATGAGATGCACGTGATGAACACGACGCCGCGGCGGCTCATCTGCCGACTGCTGCGCTCGCGAGTTTTGCAGCGTGATCAGCTATGACACACGTACTCGACGGAAACGCGGTCAGTGACCGAATCCGGTCCAACCTCCAGACGGCTATTGACCACCTGCGTGACAGCGGTGTCACCCCGGGACTGACGACGGTGTTGATGAGCGAGGACGACGCGAGTCGCACGTACGTATCGATGAAACAGCAGGCTTGTGAAGACATTGGGATTGACGGCCGGACTCGGCGTCTTGATGCAGAGCAACCCGCAGAGGATCTGTTCGACCTTGTCAAGGAGCTCAACGCGCGGGCAGACGTTCACGGGATTCTCGTCCAGATGCCCGTTCCCGATCACGTTGACAAGCGTCGCGTGTTCAGAAGCGTCGATCCGATGAAAGATGTCGACGGATTTCACCCTGAAAATGTCGGCCGACTGGTGGCCGGTAATGCCCGATACAAACCGTGCACTCCTCACGGGATTCAGAAACTGCTCGAGAGTGCCGGTGTCGACACAGCAGGGAAAGAAGCTGTCGTCGTCGGGCGGTCAGATATCGTCGGCAAGCCGATGGCAAATCTACTCATTCAAAAGGCGCCTGGCGGGAACGCGACGACGACACTGTGTCACTCTCAAACAGAGAATCTCACAGAGAAGACTCGCCAGGCCGACCTCGTGATTGCTGCAGCTGGCTACCCCGAGTTGATTGACGGGTCCATGCTTTCTGAGGGGACGACCGTCATCGATGTGGGTATCAATCACGTCGACGCTGACAACGAGAAGGGCTACAAATTGGTCGGCGACGTCGCGTACGAGTCAGCCAAGCAGAAGGCGGACGTCATCACCCCAGTTCCGGGCGGTGTCGGCCCGATGACTATCACGATGTTACTGTACAACACGGTGAAAGCGGCGAGTCTCCAGACAGAGACTCCTGTTGATTTGCCCTGAGTCGGGCTCCCGAGTGTTGGCGGGGCCAGGGACGCAGACAAGGCAGTGTTCGCGGGCGGAGATTTCGGTAACACGCTCTCAAGAATGCGTTCTGGCAAGGAGAGTTTCCTTCTCTGATTCCTGGCATACCCCGTCTAAGCTATTAGTGGCGCTGAGATTCCTAATCGTGATCTGTGTGTGCTGAGTTCGGGAGTGGGTTTCCCTTGAGCCCGGCCAGGAGGTTTTCTGCAGCCATCCGTGCCATCTGATCTCTGGTTCCGATACTCGCGCTGGCGATATGCGGCACGACGATCAACTTCTCCGGAGCATGTCGGGTGAGCGAATGGCCAGCTCGGAGCGGCTCCGGATCCGTCACGTCTAGTGCTGCTCGTTCGATCCACTCGTTTTCCAGCGCTGTATCGAGAGCGGCCGTGTCGATTACCGGTCCTCGGCTCGTGTTGATGAGGATAGCGTCATCTCGCATCGCTTTGAGCTGGGCTTTGTCAATCAACCCTTCAGTGCCGTCTGTCAGCGGGACGTGAAGAGAGACAAAATCACTCTCCGCGAGAAGGTCATTCAGCTCAGCATGTCGGGCATCGACGCCCAGTTCCGCCAGACGAGCCTCAGCCTCAGGCTTTGCCCCGCGGTCAGTGTACACGACATCCATATCGAAGCCGGCGGCACGCTGTGCCATCTCGGTTCCAATATTGCCGAATCCGACGACCCCGAGTGTCCCATCGTGAATGTCTGGCCCAGTCAGGAGTGTCGGCTCCCATGTTTCCCATCTGTCTGCCTGGACGTATTCGTGTCCCTCGACGGTTCGTCTCGCGGCCGTCATCAGCAGCGCCCAGGCAAAATCAGCTGTCGTCTCCGAGAGTACTCCCGGGGTGTGTCCGACCGCGAGGTCGCGGTCAGCGGCGGCAGAAAGGTCAATGTGGTCGTACCCGACAGAGAACGTGCTGATCACCCGGAGAGAGTCAGACGCGTTCATGATCTCTGCGTCGATTTCGTCGGTCAACAGACAGACAAGTCCCTCTGCTTCCAGTTCGGAGAGCCGGCGGCTAATGGTGTCCGGTTCAGGAGGAAGCTTCCCGTCCCACACCCTCACATCACACGCTGATTCAAGCAACTGTACTCCGGTGTCGGGGATTTCCCGAGTTAAATATACAACAGGTTCAGAACGCATCAGTTTATGCCACCGTGGACTTCAGCAGGATAAAGATCAGATGAACCCCTCCGTTGCGAGTCTGTCGACGGCCTCTCGAATCCGGTCTTGTGTATCCACGAGAGAGACCCGAGCATACCCCGGTGTGCCGAACGCTTTCCCAGGGACGACCCCGACTCCAGCCTCCCGAGCCGCGTCCTTACACCACTGCATGTCGTCGTCGGATTCGATCGGGATCATCGCGTAAAACCCTGATTCGGGGACGGGAACCGTGACACCGCGGTCGGCAAACAACTCCACGAGCGTGTCTCGCCGCCGCCGGAACATCTCCGTCATTTCCCCGGTGATGGCATCCGTGTCAGCATCGGTCATCGCTGTGGCGGCGGCGTGTTGGACGAAATTCGGGGCACACGAGACCGAGTGACTGTGCACTTTCCCTGCTTGTGCGGTGTGGTCTGTCGGGGCTGCCATGTATCCCAGCCTGAAGCCGGTCATGGAGTAGCTCTTCGATACCCCGTTGATCGTGATTGTTCGCTGTTTCATCCCGTCGAGAGCGGCAAGACTCAATTGGTCTTTCTCATAGATCAGTTCCTTGTAAATCTCATCAGAGATGACGGGGAGGTCGTTCTCGACGGCGAGATCTCGAACCCCTCTGAAGGCTTCATCCGAAAAGACCATGCCGCTCGGATTGACCGGCGAGTTCAGTATGATGAGTGCAGTATCTGCTGAGATTGCCGCTTCGAGTTTATCGAGTGCCCCCTCAAGATGAAAATCATGCGGAGCCAGGTCCACCCGTACCGTCTCCCCGCCTGCCAGCTTCACCATCGGCTCGTATGATGACCAAACCGGCTCGAAAACGATCACTTCATCACCTGGGTCGACGGTCGCCTGTACCGTCTCGTAGAGAGCCTGCTTTCCCCCGGGTGTCGCGATAATATTTTCAGCCTCATAATCCAGCCCGTGACGCTCGTTGAGGTGTGTCGCGATGGCTCGTCTGAGTTTGGGAATCCCGTTCGAGGGCGTGTACGTCGTGTGGCCCGCATCAATCGCGTCTTTCGTCGCTTTCTTGATCTGCTCGGGCGTCTCGTAATCTGGCTGTCCGACGCTCAGGTTGACGACATCGTCTCCTTGTTCTGTCAGCTCTGAGACTAAGTTGGACATGACCAGCGGTGCGGCTGGCTCGACAGATCCCACCCGGTCTGCATAATCGATCATGTCGTGTTGCCCTTTGTGCTGTCACTAGTTTCGAGTCGCCTGCGGAGGCGAGGACCCATTGTGTGTCGGTTGGTCATTGTGAGTGTAATCTACTCGTCAGTACAACGGGGTTAATAATTTTTCATGACCGAGGGGAGATTCATCTCTCATCAGGGATTTCGCATCTCCGAAACCAGGCCACACGGGCGTCATTCGGCCAGCTGCCGGCTACTCCAGTTTGGATCGATAACCCCCGCTCAGAACAGTCCGCTCGGCGGCGCAAATTACAATTTAGCAGTTCGCTTATGTGTTGTTCGGGCCAGTTGCTCTCGTTCATGCTGTGTCAGCAATAGTCTGCCATGGCCGATACCACACGGGAAAGTGGGGTTCTGACAGACTGCACTGAGGGAACTCTCGAATTCGTCTCCACCACAAGACGAATCAACACTCGTCGGGCCATGCCATTTATAGTAGACTCTGAAGACGGTTAGATATGGCTCACATCCGAGGATACATCAAATTTGGCTGGGTTATGTCGAACCGAAGCCAACTGAGCGGTGTGTCCCCGTGTGAGACGAGACAATGATTAACGAATCTGGACTGATAGTCACCTTCGACGATATCCGCGCGGCCGACGAACGGTTAGACAATCCCCGAGTCGTCAAACAAACCCCAATCGATCGGAGCACATCACTCGAACAGACGACAGGGGCTGAATCAGTGGTGTTGAAACTGGAACATCTGCAGTGGACAGGGTCGTTCAAAACGCGTGGCGCGTATAACAAAATATCGACCTTACCCGATCAGCAGGAGGTTTCCGGAGTCGTCGCTGCGAGTGCGGGAAATCACGCGCAGGGGGTGGCCTTTGCGGCGACGACCCTGGGGGTGGACTCGACGATCGTGATGCCGAAGACTGCTCCACAGGCGAAAATCGAGGCGACTCGCGAATACGGAGCCGAGGTAGAGTTAGTTGGCCAGGACTTTCGTGCGGCACAACAGCACGCACAGAGTCTCGTGTCCGATCCGGATGTGTATCTCATTCACGCGTACGATGACCCAGAAATCATTGCCGGACAGGGCACGCTTGGAGTCGAGATGCACGACAACTGCCCGACCGCCGACACGATCATTGTCCCGATCGGAGGAGGCGGGCTAATCAGTGGAATCTCCATCGCGTTCGACGCTCTCTCACCAGAAACCCGGATCGTGGGGGTACAGGCAGAGGGGGCAGCGACCGTCCCAGACAGTCTGAACAAAGGAGCGCCAGTGACTGCAGACTCTGTTGACACCATCGCGGACGGTATCGCAACCGGTGGGATCTCTGATCTGACCTTGTCAGCCATTCAAGAACACGTCGACGAGGTGGTGACGGTCTCAGATGATCAAATCTCTGAGGCGGTGCTGCTCCTGATGGAGCGTGCAAAACAGGTCGTTGAGGGTGCAGGTGCGGCCTCTGTGGCGGCTCTGCAATCGGATGAACTCGACGTGTCGGGAGAGACAGTGATGCCGCTTCTGTGTGGTGGGAACCTCGATATGACGATGCTTCGAACGGTGCTTATTCACACACTGAGCCGGAGACGACAGTTGCTCCGCCTCCGGGTCCATATCGAGGATCGACCCGGGACGATGGCTGAACTGTCGGATGTAATCGGACATCATGATGCCAACATTCAGACTGTGCGTCATGACCGAGCCGTCGACGGGCTGGATGTCGGGGAGGCATATTTGGTGTTCCAGATTGAAACAAGTGGCGCAGACCACGCTGCAGGTATCGTCGAGTCAATCGAACAGTGTGGGTACGATGTCGAAGTCACCACCACCAATAGTCTGGCGTGATCGGGCAGCCCGGTGGTGAGTTGTTCTACTGATTCAGGAGTTCTCGAAAGGAGACCCAGATTCCTTGGTATCGATACTGCTGTACTGGTATCGCTTCGTGATGTAACTTCGAGATAAGATGATTATATAAAGACCTCCATAATTACATACGGAACCCTTTTTATTGTGGTTTTTGATTACCGACATGCGGACACATACCACAGTAAGAACTGGTACTGTCGAGGGGCTCGTCCCCGTATACGGGCAGCGAGAAGACAAGACGAGACAATGTCCGACTCAGTACGTCGATCATATCGACGAACGAGACACAACAACAGACAGTCAACGGATGATGTACGAAACAGACAATGGCCGAAACGACTTCACAGGTGTAATGCATGGCTGAACGAGAAAAAGACGGATCTGACGGGTCTTCGGATGGGCTCCAAGTAGAACTGTTCCATCCGGACTCTGACCGAGAGCCGGGTGATACCAATATTCAGGGGCTCGGGTTCGACGTTCACCCGGTTGTCTTTCCGGTAGCGCTCGCACTGATTACACTATTCGTTGCTGTCACGCTCGGCCTTGGTGACCAGGCCAGTCAGGCGTACAACACGGTGTTCAACTTCGTCAATGGGACCTTCGGTTGGTTCTACATTATTGGGGCGAACATCTTCATCGGGACGATCCTGTTTTTCGCGTTCAGTAAGTATGGCAACATCCGTATCGGTGGGGTTAACGCGGAAAAAGAGTTCAGTGACTTCGCCTGGATGGCGATGCTGTTCAGTGCCGGGATGGGTATCGGCCTGATGTTTTTCAGTGTCGCTGAACCGATGTTCCATATCAACGATATTCCGCCGGCGTTTGGTGGAGTTGAAGCCGCCAACACGAACGCTGCTGCGACGGCGGCAATGGCTCAGACGTTTTTCCACTGGGGATTCCACCCGTGGGCGGTGTATGGGCTCGTCGGCCTCGGATTGGCGTTTTTCTCGTTCAATCGGGGACTTCCACTGACGTTCCGGTCGATCTTTTGGCCGCTCCTCGGTGAGCGAATCTACGGATGGCCGGGACACGTTATCGATCTGGTGACGGTGTTTGCGACGATGTTCGGACTCGCGACGTCGCTGGGATTGGGTGTTTCCCAGGTGAATGCCGGACTCAACTTCATCGCGGGGGATCTGCTCGGGACCGGCGGGATTCCGGTCGGCATCTCCGTGCAAATCCTGCTGATTGGAGTGATTACTGCTATCGCCGTGATGTCGGTCGCTGCTGGGCTTGATAGCGGTATTAAACGGTTGAGTACGGTGAATCTGTACCTGATGCTCGCGTTACTCGGGTTCATTATCATCGCCGGTCCGACAGTCTACATCTTCGGAACGCTCGGTGACGGGTTGAGCGCGTATCTGGGAAGTTTCTTCGAGTTGGCGTTTTTCACCGGCACGATTGCCGGCGGCGCCGAACTGACCGGTATTACCGACGGATACACTGTCGGCGGCTTCATGGGCGCTTGGACAGTGTTCTACTGGGGATGGTGGATCGCGTGGTCGCCATTCGTCGGAATGTTTATCGCACGGATCTCTAAGGGTCGGACCGTCCGAGAATTCGTCGTCGGCGTGTTGTTCCTGCCGTCACTGTTCTCGATGGTGTGGCTCTCCTCGTTCGGTGGCGCTGCGCTGAACGTCGATCTCGCGACAGAGGGTATCGGCCCAATCGCGGGGACAATGTTCGAAGAGGGACAGGCTGCAGCAATGTTCCTCATGTTGGACCAGTATCCACTCACGCTGCTGACGGCGTCACTCGCTGTTGTGTTGGTGACGACGTTCTTCGTGACGTCATCTGACTCGGGGTCGCTGGTGATCGACCACCTCACCTCGGGCGGCAAACACAATGTTCCGCGCACACAGCGGATATTCTGGGCGAGCACTGAAGGTGTCGTCGCGGCGGTTCTGCTGTACGGTGGCGGCGCATCCGCGCTTCAGACAGCCTCTATCAGTACGGGACTGCCGTTCTCGATAATTCTGTTACTGATGTGTTTCACGCTCTATCAGGGGCTGAGAAACGAATACCAGATCCTCGAATCCGACGAATTTGCCGACCGGATCGAAGATCTGAGTGAGCGTGACGATATTATGGTCGTCACTGATGACGACGAAGTCGTCAGGGGAATCGACGACGAAGAAGCAGCCGACTGATCGATTCACGAATTGAGCGGACTCCCACTCGCCGCGTCGGCTGAGGTCCGCTCGGCGGCGATACGTGCCGGATTTTTCTGAACTCTCAATAAAATAGGTTCCCGAGCATCTGTGCACGGATCATCTCTGATACGACCATGTGGTTTCGTTCGCATCGTCTACAGGTGGTCAGGGCGAGTGTCTCGGGAATTGCCCCCGAGTTGAAGCTGACAAAATTAAATTACTAGATCACGTGTACACTACAGTCAGAAAAACTCAAAAGACAGATTACAGATCGTAATCCGACGCTGACTGAAACGAGCAGTCAAGAGTTATGGCCCCTCTCACAATCGTTCTTCAAGCGTGTGACGGGAGTTTCAACGGGGGCTGGTGGAGGCCCCGACTGTTCGGGTGTCAATTCCAGCCGACTCTGTGCGGAGAAGGTAAGGGGAATTACAGTCGCCTGCTGAGTGCGGTGTCGTCCCAAGACGGTGAGGCATCGGGGCTTGTCCCCGAGGTACTTCACAGCCGCTGTACTCACAGAAATTGTATTCAGCGTGATCTCTGTGACTGATACTGAACAAGCCTGTATGGTGTTTCAAGCTGAATACCGAAATTGTGGTCCAGTACACCAGTAGCTGGCAATGTGACCAGCACTGATGAACCGAACCACACAGTGTGTTGAACGCTCGGTTGTGCGTTCCAGCCTGAATAACAAAAATCAAATTGCCAAGTGATACCACGATACTTCCTCGAAATGACCGGCTAAGCCGTCATGTCCGCTCTGATACAGAGCGTGCAGACTCTCGTCTCAGAACGGCAGTGAGACACTTCCTTTAGAGACACAAGGAGAATCCGGGTAACTAGGGCACAGAGAAATTCAGTAGTACTCCCATTCGTCGTCTCTTGACCCAGTCGTCACATCGTCATCGCCGTCTGTCTGGGTTTTGTCCTCGGGCCACGTGATTCCATCACCACTGAGACTCTTATACGCGAACCCAACGAGCGCAATCAGCATGAGTGCGAACACGACTGTGCTAATTGAGACGAGAATTTCGACAATCCCCGATGGTAACTGAATCGGTAAAGCGCCCATGTGTCGGTGTAACGTGCCCCACCTGTATGAGTGTTACAGAAACTGGAAGATGAAAACCCAGACTGTGAACCGCCTCAGGGTCACGTCTCAAAGCACTCGCCTTGCTTATCTGTAGACTCCTCTATCGGCCTGCAAATAACGGTGAATTACGCGAGGGAAATCCACGACGTGAATTACCTCGCTGACATAGTTCAAGGCTTCACCGTTGAGGGACTGCATTTCACCCGCAGGCGACTGTCAGTCCCTCCGACCTCTCCTGTGGTGGATTGGCTGGAACTCACACCCGAACACGCCGCGTGTCCGTGAAGATCGGTCGCTCCACCACGACCCGTTGAAACTCCCGTCGCACCGCCAATGGCGGCTGTTGAGAGGAGCCACAGTTCCAGACTCTCGAACGACCAGCAACGGAATTGAGCTCTTCAACTCCATACTGTGAGGGTCAAATTCTGGTCGTTATTATCTCCGGATTATGGATGTTGATATAGTGTCGGCTTCACCCTCTCAAGTCCCGAGGCACTCGCCTTGACCGCCTGTAGACTGTACAAACAAATCGTGTTTGCAACAACTCCTACCAGGAAGTCTGCTGCGTCACGAGTGGCAAGAAGTCGGGTGTGTGCGACACAACCACGCGATTGGCCTCCCCTCAGTGTGTACGGACACTCCTCGGTGGCGAGCATCGGGATTCGCAATTAAGGGGTGTCTCATCGGCTCCGATCTGCAGATCTCATACGACCCTTAATCGGAGACAGTCGGTCGATCCGAGTGAAACCACACGCGTGTGGGCCCGCCGAGTCCGATTGCTGCTACGATGATCCAGGCCCCGAGTCCTGGCAGAACCGGGAGCGCTAACCAGACAATTCCGCTGATTCCAGCTCCGATCACCAGGCCAATTCCTGGTTGTCGGACACCCTGAATATCTGTAATCCCGGCGCCGACGATAGTGAATCCAAGCCCGCTGAGCGTCAGCAGGGCAGCCCCGCCGGCACCGCCAACGGCAAACCCGACAATCTGTGTGCCGGTGCCGAAACGAATCAACTGCGTCGACACGTACGTGAGGACAAACAGGACTAGTCCGTACGCCATCAGACCATATAATACTGCAATCCCAGGCTGTTCTAGCCACGAGTCGATCGAGTGTTCCACGAAATCAGGTTTGAACCGGAGAAGAGCACCACCGGCGACGAATATAGCGATTACCGATACTGCCGCTCGCACCGGCGGCTCAAGATTGGCGATATCTCCGGGACCCAACAGCTGTGCGACGGTAATCTCGCTGCCAGACACCGAAAGCCACTCAACTGCCGTTACAATTCCCAGAATACCGACTGGCATACGCTCACCTCTGTTTGTCACCCTGGAAAGGCTACCGACGGCAGTCGCCGACTCGGCCGAGCGCTATCAGGCTTCGACACAAATCACATAATGCCGTGTGAGGCCCGGAATCACGTGTGATCCGGGTTCGGTTCAAGCATTGGCTTTACACCGGCTCTCGATAGCCGGTATATACTGTTCTGTCGAACGATATTTATCCGCATGTCGCCTGTGATCAGAGTGTGAAGAAATCGCTAGGGTATGTCGCTGAGAAACTCTGGTGGGTTGGCGCTCAGATCGTCGCCCCGTTGCGGAAAGGCGAAACACCAGACAAATTCACACTCGCTATTCCCGAAACGCACACGACGAGCGCGCAGGGCGACACCGGCTGGAGCGCGCGTCCACCAGCCAGGGTGAAATGTCCGCAATGTGAGGCGGAAATCTACCAGTATCGCTCCCACGATACCATTGACTGTTCGCGATGTACCGTCACGGTCGATTACGAGACGTTTTCAGATCTTGAGGTGCTCAATCTGGAGTGCCCGAAGTGTCGAGAGAAAATGAAACACGGCCAGCGTCACCCAGGGAAAATATCCGTGCCAGAATGGGCGGACTGCGACAGTTGCGGATACCACTGGGAATTCAAACACTCGTTTTGACGGGACTCCTGAGAAAATCACGTGGCACTCGACTCGTGAGTCGGCGATCCCGTCTTCTAATCAGATCACTCGGCTCTGCACGTTTATCAGCAAGTTTGGTAGACCGGCTATAATACCTGGTTTCAGACGTTTCGAACATCAATCGATCTGCCTTTGACCCAGATCTAGCTGTCGCATGCACTGATTTGCGACCGACTCAGTGCTCTCATCGGGACCGACCGGCACAATTACTGCCAGAACACACTGCTCTCAGCACATCTACACACCCCCTAACGGCGTTCATATAGAACCGTGCAGAGCCGAGCAGATCATCAGACGGACTCAATCTTCCCGTCGCGCCCGGACCACTCCTGCTAGGTTCTACTGTCAGATGCTCGTCCTTGCGGAGATACAAGATCAGACCGTCGGGTGGTGGCGAGAGCTCACGGGCTCCGTTCGGTGGAAAAATACAGGTACCGGGGGAGTGTTGAATGCAATGAGACACACTATGACAACCGCTCTCGGTGCCGGGCTCGCGATTGCAGCGATTGCCCTGTTCGGGCTTGGATTGCTGGGAATGGCTGTGAGTAACCTGCGGCTTGCGGGATTCGCGTTTTTCACCGCGAGTCTCGTGATCTACGTGCGCGAGACGAGAACCAGCACGGAATGACCCGTCGACCACACGTGAGACGTGTCGACGGGAGCTGCCGAGTGAACCCCACCACGGGGTTTCTCCGGGTTGAACAAGACAGTGTTTCAGAGCGTGGCTGCAGGTGCTTGTCGGTCGGCGCGGCGGCTAATCGGTTCACCCTGCGATATTCAATCTAAACTGACCGATTCGTCCTGCGTTACCCGGGCGGTTGTCACCGGAACTGTCGCGGTTCGAACCACCTTACTGGCCTTCCCGCCGAGTAAACTCCCGACTGCTCCCTTGTATCCGGAGCCCATCACAATCGCGTCCATACCCTCGTCATCGGCAAAGTCGACGATCTCTTCTGCCGGATCTCCGCTTCTGATTGCTGTGACACAGTCGACACCGTTGTCGTTTGCTCGTTTACAAAGCTCTTCTGTGACATCTTCACCGTATGAACGGTATTCTTCTTTGAGTTTGTCATCGTCATCGGAGATATAGACGGAACGTGGCATCCCTGGAAGATCGATCACGTACAGCGCACAGATCGATGCATCGAGCGACTTGGCGAGTCCAATAGCGTGTTTAACTCCCTTCGCGGCCTCGTCACTCCCATCATACGGCACCAGAATCTTGTTGTACATTATCTCTGTTCATCGCTACTTCTCAGAAAACAATGATATATCTTGTGGCTACTTGACAGCCTCCTCCGCGGTCACGCGGCCGAATCCCACGCCACCGCTGAATTGGGAGTGTCAGGTGTCCAGACCGCCACGCGAGCACACCGTTGGAATCGGTGTGTAACCGGTCGATGGGCAGTCTCTTGGGAGTGCCACCCCGGGACTCCTCTCGTCTGTCGGACTCGGATTCCCCGTGTTGTGTTGGCCACGGGGAGTCCGGCAGACTGCGACAGACTCGGAGTGACTTCCTCTGCAACTGTTTGCCCCCGGTGGTTGGTGTGTGATTCCCACATCGGGCCACACCCTGCCCTGTTTCCAGTGTGGGCGGACACTCGAACCGCTGTTGGGCGCTCGGCTACACTGGGGTCGTCCCCAGTGCGCCGACACTCGTACAGACGACAGTGTGGAGCAAAACCAGTCCGCAATTGGCGCTGTGACGGCGCGTATCCACGCCGTGAACGGCGTGGGAGTGCGCCTGTTCAGTCTATAACTTTCGGGTATTAGCAGATGTACTCCGAGATACTCTCTCATCGCTCGTGAAACTCACGAGAGGGCAGAAGCCGACCTGTCTAGCAGCTACTGAAAACACAGAAATTGTATCCAGGGTGCAGCCCGTACCTGCGTTCGAAACGGGCTTGCCATGCGTTCAGAACTGAATACGCAAATCACATTACTAACAACCGATAACCGGAGCAGATAGAGTGTCCTGGGGTCTGCTCTCAAGATAGTTCGTCATTAGTGCCCTGTGAGAAACAGGCGCGTAGAACACACTGTCGGTTGATTTCTCACGTTATAATCATATTAAGATGAGAATCACACAATACGACAGTCTCCAAACAGGAATCAAGATGGATTCCCCGCGCCACCGCGGGCGGAATCGCTGACTCGGTGTCGTCTCTTTGAACACCGGTAAGGATTGTGTGATATTGCCAATTAAACACTTCTTGGAGTGACGGGTCTCTCGCATCGAGCCGGGCGGTATGTCACTGTCAGCGCGGCCGGCCGGCACATACTTTATGCGGGAGGTCATGATGCAGATGCATGAAGCGGGTTATCGAGACTGATGAGGCCCCAGCCAGCGTCGGGGCGTACAGCCAAGCAACAACGAACGGTGAACTTCTGTTCACGGCAGGCCAACTTCCGTTGACCACCGATGGTGAACTCCTCGACAAGGCACCGGTCGAAGAGCAGACTCAGCAGTGTCTCGAGAACGTATTCGGAGTCCTCGCTGCCGCGGAGTGTGATGCATCTGATCTGCTCAAGGTAACGATATATCTCGACGATATCGACGATTTCGACGCGATGAACGACACTTATGTGACGTACTTCGGAGACTCCCCTCCAGCACGAAGCGCCATCGAAGTGGGCAACGTTCCGAAAGGGGCAGCTCTTGAGATCGAAGCCATCGCAGACGCGGGGTAAGTTACGGATATCGATTAGCGGTGGTGACACGGAGCGAGTGAGAGTCCCTCTCAGACTGAGAGGAACTCACAGCGGGACTAGCATGGACGCCTACAACTCGCGCCGCGGGAGGAGAAGGGTACGACGTATGACACCAGAAGTCCACGGTTCCACGTTGAGTCTGGCTACCTGTGTCCGCCTAGCGGGGCGCCTGTCAGCCGTCCCCGGTGCGAGGGGTGTTGTTGTGTTCACCCTGCAGTGACACTCACTGTTCGGGGGAGATCCCCTGGTAGGCCACTCACACGTCACGAGACGTATTCACTCGTCGGGAGCTGACAGACACGGTAGCACCGCCGGCACTCTTGAGTGGATGAAATAATCCGAATTCGAGGGTTCAATATCAAACTCGGGTTCTCTTCGAGAGTCGATTAGAACAGGCCAGAGACGTTCCCATCCTCGTCGACATCCATATCTGCGGCCGCCGGGCGAGCCGGAAGCCCCGGCAAAGTGAGAACATCTCCGGTCAACACTACCAGGAATCCCGCGCCCGCGGATGGGTATATCTCTCCAATCTCGAGTGTCCAGTCGTCGGGGGCACCCTTGAGACTGGCATCGTCGCTAAGCGAGTGGAAGGTTTTCGACATGCAGATTGGCACGTCATCGAACCCGAGGTCGGTCATCTGCTCGATATCGTCTTCAGCGTCACTCTGGTATTGCACACTATCGGCACCGTATACCTCCTTCGCGACCGTCTCGATTTTGTGTTTGATCGAGGTATCAAGATCGTACAGCGGGCTGAAATCCGACTCAGACTCTGCAGCCTCTACCAGATGATCTACTAATTCGAGTCCCCCCTCACCACCGTCGCTGAAGACGTTCGATTCAGCCGCCCGGACGCCCAGCTCCTCCTGACAATGATCGACAACCGCCGCTATCTCGGCGTCTGTATCGCTGGGGAAGCGATTGACAGACACCACCACCGGAACCCCGAATTTCTGAAGATTGGTGACGTGTTTATCGAGATTTGCGAAGCCATCCTTCACAGCCTGGATATCGGTCTCCTTGAGCGCGTCCACCTCGGCCGGCCACATATCGAGGCCGTGGTACTTCAGCGCCCGTACCGAGGCGACTATCGTCACGGCGTCAGGCTCCATATCGCCGAACCGACAGACGATATTCATGAATTTCTCCGCACCCAAGTCTGATCCGAATCCGGCCTCCGTGATCAGGTACTCGGAGAGATTCGAAGCGACATCGTCCGCGATCAGTGAGTTGGTCCCGTGGGCGATATTGGCGAACGGGCCACCGTGAACGAACGCTGGAGTCCCCTCGATCGTCTGCACCAGATTCGGCTGGAGTGCGTCTTTCAATAGCAGTGACACCGCGCCGGTTGCGTCCACATCATCAGCCGTGACAGGGTTGTTGTCTTCGTCGTACGCGACGATGATCTGTGCGACTCGTTGTTTAAGATCCGACAGCGAATCAGACAGACACAGAACTGCCATCAACTCTGAGGCGGCCGTGAGAATGAACCCGTCCTCTCGAGGGACGCCAGTCACCTCCCCTCCGAGACCGATCACCGTCTCCCGGAGAACTCGGTCGTTCATATCGAGCGCGCGCGGCCAATTCACCGAATTAACCGCGATGTCAAGCTCGTTCCCTTGCTTGATGTGATTGTCAACCATCGTCGAAATGAGGTTGTGTGCTGACGTTAGTGCGTGAAGATCTCCGGTGAAGTGGAGGTTGATATCCTCCATCGGAAGCACCTGCGAGTAGCCCCCACCGGCGGCGCCGCCCTTCACCCCGAACACTGGACCGAGTGACGGTTCCCGAACCGCGATGAAGGCGTCTTTACCGGCCTGGTTGAATGCCTGGCCGAGCCCGACCGTAGTTACAGTTTTGCCCTCCCCAAGCGGGGTCGGCGTCATGCCGGTCACGAGGATGAGATTCCCATCGTCACTGCCTCCCTCGTTGCGAAGCCGATTGATTGCATCGAGTTTGATCTTGGCGATATGTTCCCCTTGAAGATCGAGATCGCCCTCCTCGATCCCAAACGGCTCGACGACATCTTGAATTGGGTTTTTATCGACTGACTGCGCAATCTCGTAATCCGTCGGGAAAGACACGGCCTCTTCGTCACTTGATGGCATGTAATCATTGTTTTTCGCTGAAGTGGTTATAAAATGTGAGGTGGATACCCGTGCCTGAAGCCGCGAGATGACTCTGGCGACGAGCCCCACGAACCACGCTCGATAGCCAGTTCGAGACTTCTACTCGGTTATTTTAATTAGTAGGTAATCATGTCGGACGGGACTCAGGCTCGAACAGAGCAATTCCGCCTTGTCCGACGATGGCGGCTTACCCGCCACGAGCAATCACACACTAATCACGCAGAGGGAGATCTCAAGGCGATTGTCTCTGTCTCAGTGCTGAAGTCGTCATCTCGGACCTGCCGGTGGTGACGGTCTGCGATTCCTATTTGTGTCTGTTGACGTATCTGTTGAGATCTCGGCGAATATGGGCAGCCATCTCGGGAGTCTCACCATGAGCGAGAATTTCGTCGACCCGGTCACCCGCGGAGCTGGCGAGCGACTGTCGTCCACTCTGATCCCACTCGCGGTGTGATTGTTTATTCGCGAGCGCCGGCTCGAAAAGCGCCCGTGCACCGTCTGGAGTGTCATCATCGAGAAAGTGGCCAGCCGAGCCAGTTGCGGTGATACGCTCTGGTGTGAGGTGGTCCTCATCGACTACCACCGACCGGGTGAATCGATCGAAATACTGTATCGATTCACAGTCGAGGAGAAACTTCTCCGGAGAGATTGTCGAGTAAGACGCGAGGATTCCAGCCGCATGCAACACGAAATCCACGCCGCTGAGCCCAGTAATCATCTGTGTAAATACCGATTCGAACCCACTCTGGTAGTCGAGTTGTTTGGCGTCTGTGAGCCCTCCACCCCCACGTGAGGGAATTCCGTAATATCGGCCCATTTGAGCGGCGATAGACGCGAACAATGAGGCCTCGGGATTTCCAATCGACAATGATCCGTGCGTTGAGTCGACAGTCGACCCAGGGAGTCCGTATACGACGGGCGTTCCCGGATTGACGAGTTGTGTGAGCGCGATTGCAGCCAGGTTCTCAGCATTCGCCTGCACGACCAACTGAGCGACGGCAGGGGGTGCAGAGGTTCCTGCCGTGACGAACGAGGAGACGATCAGCGGTTGTCTGTGTTCTGCGTAGGTAAACAGCCCTTCGAGCATTTCTCGGCCCATACTTCGAGGGGGTGCAGTGTTGAACAGTCCCGCGACGTACGGTGATTCGAGATCTGGATCGTCAGTAGCAATCCCGATCATATCCATACATGTCTCTGCGCGCTGCTTGCCGGAAACTGGGCCGAGAATCGGCTTGTCCGTGCCGGTCAACAGTCGGTTCAACATCTCGTAATGCCGGGTTGATTCGTCGACATCGGTCGGTCCACAGAGACTGTACCCAGTACAGGTGATCGCGTCTTTCTCGTGTGCCAACTGCACGAGGTCTTCGTAATCCGAGAGCCGGGCCTGACGTCGGGATCCGGCTCCTCGCTGAACGTATGGAGATCCGTATCCGGGTGCCCGGATCGGTGTGTCTGATTCGCCAATATGAACGGTCTTGGCGGGATCACGACCGACCAGCGTGAAGTCGCTCGGGGCACGCTCGATTGCCTCCTCGATTATCGTCGATGGGATTGTCACGACATTCTCGGGGGTTACCTCTGCGCCCTGCTGCTTGAACACACGTCTCGCCCGAGGATGATCGAATTGAACCCCGGTCTCCTCGAGAAGTCGGAGTGAGGCCTCGTGGATTGTGGCGACATCTCCGGCGTCGAGCCGTTCCAGCCGCACCCCCTGGGCTGTCTCCGCGTCGTGAGAATCCATTACATCGTCACAACACGGGTCTGAATATAAGAGCCATGACGTGTCCGGACGCCCTCGTCATAACTCACGTCACAGTAGTTGGCAGTATGACCAGCAGTGATGACCGAAATCGCACGTATCACGCGCGAAACGCCAGTTTACAGAGGTGTGAGGAGACTGCCCCGAGGTCGGACGGAAATCGAACAAGAGTGATGACGAGAATCGGCGATTCTCGACGGATGAGCTCGGGGTTGAATCCGACACCTCCCAATGCACACTCTGAGGATTATCGGGAC
>JAQCMZ010000121.1 GCA_028274825.1 Haloferacaceae archaeon | reverse complement strand
TGCTCACGCGTCGTCTCGACAACACTGCATTCTCCTGGCACACCTCACGATCACGTCCTGAAGGACTTGTTCACGGCCACCTGTCGAGAGCCCGACTCAGGAATCAGATCTTGCAAGTGGTCACGACTGGGTGGCGGACTGCTGGAGATATTCACCAATCTCGAAAGGCTCGTCTTCGCCAGTGACCGCGAGTACATCTAACGCCGTCACTGTCGCGTCCGCGGCGAGAAGACCGGCGAGACTCGGTTCGGTCCGACCTTCGTCACCCGAGATGAGCTCTTTCACGTAGAGGCCGCCTTGGCCGTGAATCTCGACGATTGCGGAGTCGGGACTGTCCAGTTCAGCAGTCACCTCGTATGCGACTCGCTCACGAGTGAGACTCGCCCGACGGTGGTCGACCCGGTTGGGCGTGAACTGTTCGATTGTCGCCCCAGAGAGGGTTTCGACGGCTGTCTGGAGTTGTTCGGGCTCGACCGGCGTGTCGAAGGTGACATCCGCGCGATAGCGCTTGGACGCGTCGAGACCTTTGACTCGCTCAACCATCTCGTAGGATGCTAATTGAAGCCCCTCGACCTCCACGCGACCGTCTGCAAAGGCATTGATATCTCTTTCGAGTCTGTCGGTGTCGATACTCCGTCTGTGCGGTTCTTCAACCTCGATTACGAACGGCCGCCCAGTCTCGAGCATCCGTGCATCTACGTCTTCTCGGCCGGCTCCGTGAAATGTCGCGGCAGTCCCGTCCATCACGTCACGCACCACCGGGGCAGTGAGTTGCTCGACACTGTCGGGATACAGATATCCCGTCCCACCACAGGTGTCACACGATCTCCGCCCCTGGCGTCCGGACCCATCACAATCGCTGCACGGCCACTCTGTCTGCGGGATCCCTCGCTCCAACTTCCGGTATCGACCGTAGACGAAGGCTGAATTGACCGCCCTGTCAATGGTGTCTTCTGCGAGATCGATCGTGAACTGCACGTCCGGCCGTGTGAATCCGACGTCAGTCCCTGTCTCTCGACCGATCCGCTTGCCGACTTCGCGGTTGAATTCGGAGTTGAGACGCTCACCTGCGTCCGGTTCGAGACCAGCCTCTGCGCGTAGGAGTTCATCATTCTCCTCGAAAAGCGGTGGCACACGAGTGCCGACTTGGTACGTCTCGAATCCAACATCACCGATGGACTCGACAGCACGAGACGCCCACCGGTCGAACTCTCCGCATCGGCCCTCACAGACCCAACACTCCTCGATTTCGGGAGATTCGTAGGGGATGTCCCGTTCGAGCGCCGCTGCCGTGCGTAGTGCCCGTCCGCGCTCGTCGTTGCCGAGTCCGAAACTTCGGTCAGCAACGAGCCGACCCAGACAGGCATCACAGACGGGGCCTGTCGAGACGGCCAGGTCGGCGATCTCCAATACCTCCATACAGTTATGAAAGGACGCGGGGCTTAATCCCCTTCCGTTCGCATCCAGTGGTAGTGACTCGGCTTCGATATCCCCCGCCGATACTTTGGCGACCGGCTCCCAGCGGATTCGAGAATTCCCCCGACAAACTGACTGCTATCCTGTCTGTTCGAGACGGATCACCGATCACGAACGTTCTGGCCGAGAGGAGTCCCGAACGCCGAGGCGCCGGTTTCAGAATCGCGTTTGTAGACCGTCTGGCCCCGAACCAGTGTTCGCTCCGGGAACACTCCTTCCCAGCCCTCGAACGGCGTCCATTCTGCCTTCGTGTGTAACGCGCCGGCAGTGATCTCAGCCCCACGAGAGAAATTCACAAAGACGAGATCAGCGTCTCGGCCGACCTCGACGACTCCTTTCTGTGGGAGGCCGAACACCTCGGCGGGTCTCAGTGCAGTCACGTCTCTGACCCGTTCTAGCGACAGCTCACCACGTCTGACAGAGCCAAACAGCAGCGGGAGCATCGTCTCGACGCCGGGGACTCCGCTGGGCGCTGCCCGCAGGCCCTGCTCTTTCTCGAGAGCAGTGTGCGGTGCGTGGTCGGTCGCAATAATGTCGACTGTCCCGTCAGCAACCCGGCGGAACACCTCCTCGCGGCGAGATTCGTCCCGGAGTGGCGGATTCATCCGACTGTACGTCCCCAGCCGAGCGTGATCTTCCCGAGAGAGAAACATGTGATGAGGCGTTACCTCGCACGTGGCGTCCGTCTCGGCGACGGCGTCGATCCCCTCTGGTGTCGAGGTGTGTGCAATATGGATGTGCGTGCTGGTTTCTGCCCCAATCTCGAGTGCCTCACGAATCGCAGCGACCTCGGCTTCCGCTCTCCGATACGCGCTCCACTGATCGCTTTTGGCCGCTCGTCCGACTCCGCCGAGGTCGCCATCGACTGCGTCCTCATCGAATAGCGATTCGTCCTCGGCATGAACCGTCACGGGGATATTCCTCTGGGCTACCTCCTCTACCTCCTCGACCGCCTCGACAAAGCGGTCAGCGCTGATCCCCATCTCCCCGGTAGAGTCCGCGAGGAACACCTCCCCGAGCGCGAACAGTTCGCGGTCGAACAGCGTTTCCGGCTCCCAGCCAGGGGTAACACCGCCGTTGATCCCCCAGTCGACGAGCGACTCTGCTGTCAAGTTGGCCTTCTCGTCGAATGCGGCGCCCGACACGGTCGGTGGTGCTGTGTTCGGCTGATCGACCACCGTCGTCACTCCACCAGCCGCGGCTGACCGCGACCCGGTCTTCCAGGTCTCCTTGTGTGGATCCCCCGGGACACGAAAATGGACGTGCGTGTCGATTGCGCCCGGCAAGAGATGGCACTGAGAGGCGTCCACTGTCTCCTCGCTTTCACGCGGCGGTATCTCTGGCTCGACAGCCACGATCGTTCCATCCCCGATCCGCACATCTCGATTTCGCCCATCGGCCAGTGTCGCCCCCGAAATCAGCATGGTGTCACCCTTATACTACTATCAGTAAACGATTCGCATCCTCAAGATCCCGTCTGGTTGAGGGCTCTCCGAGATTCCCGACCCACCCTTTCAGCATCTCCGAGTCGGTTTAGCTGAATTGAGGGCGCTAAGCCCCTTTCCTCAGCGAGCGGCGAAGCCGTGAGTAAGGAGGGGATACAGCGCCCGCACGAGTTACTTGCACGTTCTCCGCCACGCTTCCTACCCCTGCAGTCAAACGCGGGAATACGATGCTTACCACAGTTTCGACGATGTTCAAGCGCGACAAGAAGCGCGCACCGTCGATTGTGGCTGAGTGTCCACCCGGAAGGAGTGGGACACTCCGAACCACCCGTGAAGGGAACTCGCCTGCGGAGTCTGGAATCCCTGGTTCTGTGTCGGGGATACATTCCGACACAGAACCAGGAAGCCCCATCACCAGAAGTCGCTGACTTTTGATGAGCAGTCAGAACTCGGAGAGTTCTGACGACACCCTCAACAACCGAGGGGCGAGGAGCCCCGAGCGCGGGAGGGTGGGGTGGGGTAGTTCACACCCTTCAACACAGGTCACGGGAACAGCCGCATTTCGGCTATCGGCGGCTCTGCCGTTCGAACCCGCTGGCCAGTGTGGCAGCGTCCACGGACAACACAGTTGGTCGGCCATGCGGGCATGTAAACGGCTGCTCACACTCGTCGAGTCGGTCTAGCAGTGTGTGGATTTGATCGCGACTCAGCGAGTCACCTGCCTTTATCGATTGATGACAGGCCAGTTCGCGTAACAGCTCTGTTCGGGTGTTTTCGGGATCCTCACCGGCTGCCAGGGTATCGACCGCGTCACGGAATGCCCCGATTTCGGCTACCCGTCCGAAAGGCGCCGGCACAGATCGGAGTCGGACGGTTCCGCGGCCGAAGGTGTCGGCGTCAAAACCCAACTCTGCGAGAACTGCGGCGTTTGCCTCTACCACGGCCGCGGCTTCGGGGGACAGTGCGACCGTCTCTGCAGGGTTGAGCCGGACTATCGGGATCTCTTGCTCGGAAACAGCGTGTCTCAGTCGCTCGAAGTTGACCCGCTCGTGGGCTGCGTGTTGGTCGATCACGAGTAACGCGTCATCTGCTTCACAGAGCAGGTACAACTCACGGAACGATCCTAGTGGGTGTATCTCCTCAAACAGTGAGTTGGCTTCGACTCGCTCAAGTCCCGTCTGTAAGTCGGTTGCCACTTCCGCGACACGTCTGGCATCGGGTTCTGTCAGCGCCTGGTTCACGACTGTCTCGACGGTTTCGGTCACGGATGTCGCGTCGCTGATGCCTACTGTCGCTTTCGTCGGGTGAACGTTCGGATCGATTGCTTTCGACGGGAGCGAGACATCAATCGCTGCGACTGGCTCGCGTCCCCCCGGCAGAAGCGACCCGTATCCGCGCCGGACCGCCCGCTGGAGCCGCTCGTGTGTAACTGGTCGACCGTTGACAGCAATCCGCAGATGGGTCCGCTTTGCTCGGGTGACGGACGGGTGTACAGCGATTCCCGTGATTCCGACGCTGATGGTTCCGTCGCCGGCAATTGTCTGTGTGGCTTCGAGTTCCGTCGCGCGTCGGGTCATCGCTTGATCATACACGGCGAGCAGTGCGTCGGTGTATCCGGTACCGGGTGTGGAGACTGTCTGAGAGCCGTCGTGGGTGAGCTGGAACGCGGTCTCAGGCCGGGCGAGCGAATAGTCGACGACAGCCCGTGAGATATGTCTGAACTCCGTGACCGGTCCGGCGAGACTCTCTCGTCTGGCGGGACGGGCATAAAAGAGGTCCCGGACGGCAACAGTCGTCCCTCGTGCCCGGGCGGTGTCGTCCACGTCGACT
>JAQCMZ010000498.1 GCA_028274825.1 Haloferacaceae archaeon | reverse complement strand
ATGCGTGGCAAAATTGAGCCGCTGCTCGGGATGGAGCCGGTCAAGGGCCATCCGAGCGGTAAGCGGTTCAACAGTGACACTATCAAGGGACTCGTCGCGTGGGTGGTCCTGACACCCATCGCGTTCGTATTCGAAGCCTTCAGCGAAACTAGCGGTGCGTTCCTCGTCTTCGAACCGAAGTTTGTCGAGTCGTACGGTCAGATATTCTTCGCAGTACCAATCGTCGCCGCTGCGATCGTGGCCTACGGCGTGGTGTATTACCGGCAGCAAAACACTGCGTAACCGCCACGTCTCAGTTTTTATACGCCAATGAATTCAACCACAATCACTGTCGAAGATCTGACGTTCCGTTATCCGGGAAGCGACGAGCCAGTGTTACAGAGCGCGAGCGTCGAAATCAACGCCGGGGAGTTCACCGCGATTATCGGCGGCAACGGAAGCGGCAAGACGACGCTGTGTAAGGCGTTCAACGGGCTTGTCCCACACTTTTTCAACGGAACTTTCGACGGAAGGGTCAGTGTCGGCGACACCGTGACGACCGAGAGCGACGTCTCTGAACTCTCCCGGACAGTGGGCTACGTGTTTCAGGACTTCGAGAATCAACTCGTCCAACCCATTGTTCGTGACGACGTCGCGTTCGCAGCGAAAAACCACGGGCTCAAAGATTACCAAGCCCGTGCCATGGATGCACTCGAAGCGGTTGGTCTCAAAGATGTCGCCGATCGGTTCATCTGGGAACTCAGCGGCGGCCAACAACATCTCGTTGCTTTGGCCGGTGTGCTGGCGATGGACCCAGAGTTTATTATTGTTGACGAACCAGCGGCACAACTTGACCCTCACAACGCCCGGCAGACCTACGAGCAACTCCGGGAGATTCAACAAGACACCGGCGTGGGCGTGATTGTAATCGAACACCACACGGAGTTCATCGGTGACTACTGTGACAGACTTGCTATGGTTGCCGACGGGGATGTGGCTTGGGCCGCGCCGGTAGAGGTCGGACTCAACCGGGTAGAAGAGTTGCTTAGCGCGGATATCCATCCACCACAGGTCACACAAATCGCTCGTCTACTCCCCGAAGGTGACGGAACCCTACCAAACGGTCGGTTCCCGGTGACAGTTGAACAGGCCGTCGACGCTTTTCCGACGGCCACCTCGAAAGAGAATCAACCAGTGAAATCGGACGGGGGCGGCTCCAACGAGGCTCTGATTAGCGTTAACAACGTGACACACGGCTACCCGACACTCCGTGAGGGCCGAAAGACCGTTCTCGACTCGTTCGGTTTAGAGTTGTACGCCGGCGATAGGGTCGCCCTTGTCGGTGCCAACGGGGCTGGGAAGTCGACGCTGCTCCGACTCCTGACCGGACTCGAATCACCGGACGAGGGAACGGTTACCGTTCTCGACAACGACACGAACGAAACACTTCCTGAGGAACTGGCCGAGGAGACGGTGTACATTCACCAGAACCCCGAAGAGATGTTTGTCGAGGAAACAGTCCGCGAGGACATTGCGTACTACTTGGAAAACCGTGACGACCCTAATGTCGATGAGCGAGTCACTGACGTGGTCAAATTCCTCGACCTGGAGGACATTGCCGACCGGGACGGTCGTCTCCTGAGTATCGGCCAACAGCGGCGGGCATCGCTGGCCATCGGTTTGGCGACCGATCCCACCATTGTCTTGCTCGACGAGCCGACCGGAAGTCTCGATCTCCAGAGCCGCCGCGAGGTGACGCAGATGCTCTCGCGGTCGGAAACCCGAACAGAAACAGTTGTCGTTGCCACACACGACCTCCAGCTGGTTGCCGAGTGGGCCGATCGGGTTATCGTTCTCGGCCCCACTGGTATTCTCGCCGACGTACGTGTTTAGCCCCGCTTGATTTCGTCACTGATTCGTAGGTGGCGGCCCGCGATGGCCACATGATCCGTCAGCAGGTGAATAGTGTGCTTCTTCAGGGATGGTCTCCGCTTCTCGGAGACCATCCCGCCGACCCTGCTGTCGGCACTCCGAGGTGGGATTTGTGAACGGAGACGATCTCACCAAGGAGGAACTCCTCTCGCGGTTTCTCCAGATGGAGGAGAAACTTGACGAGATGACCGAGAAACTTGAACAGAAGGACGAGCGGATCAGGGAACAGAACGAACTGATCGAAGAGCAGCAAGAGCGAATTGAGGAACTCGAATCACGACTGCGGAAGTTCGTGAATCCACATACCCCGTCCAGTAAGCAACGGTCGGGGACCGACGAGTCCCCGACCTCGCAGGACGATGGCGACGACGATGCCCGGACCGACGGCGGCACTCCTGGCCGAGAAGACGGACACGACCCTGAATGGCGAACCGTCTCCGATCCTGATGAAGAAATTGAGGTCACCTGCGAGTGCTGCCCGGAGTGTGGTGGAGAGTTCGACGAGTCGGTGGGTATCTGCCCCCGACTCGTCGAGGAAATCCCTGATCCACAGCCCCCGAAAGTCACACAATACAACCGCCATCGCTACGAGTGCGACTCCTGTGGAACACAGACGATAGCGTCTCACTCCGACTGCCCCGACGAGGGGCAGTTCGGAGTGAACGTCATCGCCCAGGCGGCGCTCTCGCGGTACGACCACCGTCTTCCCTACCGGAAGGTCGCTGATCGCTTCGAGCAACTCCACGGAATGGAGCTCTCGGGCGCGTCCGCGTGGCACGCGACAGAGCGCGCTGCGCGCGCCGGTCGCTGTGAGTACGAGCAGATCCGCCGGCAGATCAAGCAGGCCGACGTGGTCCATGTCGACGAAACAGGGATCAAGCGTGACGGAGAACAGGCGTGGATCTGGACGTTCCGGACTGAGGACCACACGTTGTATGCGGTCAGAGAGACTCGGAGTAGTGATGTGCCCACAGAAGTCCTCGGCGAGGACTTCGAGGGAACCATCGTCTGTGACGGCTGGACGGCGTATCCGGCCTTCAGCAATGATCTCCAGCGGTGCTGGGCACACCTTCTCCGTGAAGCTGAAGACGTGGCTGAAACTCACCAGGAAGGGAAGCGGATTCACCGGAAGCTCAAGCAGATATACGCCGGTCTCCAGGCTTGGCTGGAGACCGACCCAGCACTACAGGAACGAGCGGAAATGCACCGAGCAGCCCAGAGCGTGCTCAAATCACTCACAGAAGGATCAGAGACCGACGGACCAGTGGCAACACTACGCGGAAAGATCGCTGGCGGGCTTGATCACTGGTTGACCTTCGTCGGCGAGCCAGCAGTCTCGCCGACGAACAATGCTGCCGAGAAGGCACTCCGTGAACCAGTCGTCCACCGGAAGATCATCGGGACGCTGCGCAACGATCGCGGCATGTTCGTCCACGAGACGCTGCTGTCCCTGCTGACAACGTGGGGTCAGCAGGGACACAATCCCTACGATGAGCTCAAGCGAGTAGTGCGAGAACATGAGATGATTTCACGGGATCAAGCTGTACCAGCCGTGGCGACCTCAGGGTAAACACGTACA
>JAQCMZ010000497.1 GCA_028274825.1 Haloferacaceae archaeon | reverse complement strand
TAGAATCGGCATTGTACTATTTTTTACTGGACCGTACTGACCCCGGCCAAATTCTGTAACAGTTGCGCAACCCCAGTGTGTGTTTGGCCTCGGACGGTTCAGGTGAGAGACTGTGATGTTTGTGTGCTCGGTTCTGGTCGCGCCGCTGTTCTGTGTCAGCCGATATGAGTTGCTGAAAACATAGAAATTGTATGCAGCGTACAGCCTGTAACTGCGCCTGAAACGGGCTCTTGACGCGGTCCGAACCGAATACTGAAATCGTGTTACCCAACTGATATCCCAATATTCGAAGTATTGCGTCCGTCACTGGGGCCCTCCCGCATGCCCTGTCTATCGATTTCTGAGAGAACAGCGGCGGCTACTCGGCAAACGTGTCGAGATTCGATTGATCAGCCGGTGTCGAACCGGTTTCGTCGTCAGAGTCTGATTGAGGGTGGGTGCCAGACATTTCCGCGGGGACGGCGCCACGGTCATCGCCATCAGGTTCACCCTCACCGGGCGTAATCAGAGCGCTTGCCGTTTCGTCCCCATCCTGTCGAATCTCGGCGAGACCGACTTGTGAACCCGCTCCGGTAGTCGTGCTTTCTCCCCCGTGTTCGTCTGCAATCGCGTAGGCGGACCCGCGACCGCCAGAGAAAGAAACCCGCTTGGCTATTTGTGGATCCGCGAGCGCGGCGGCAGCGTCTGGAATCGCCGCCTGGTAGCGATCCCAGAACGTCTCGCGACGAGACTCGTAATCGACGACCGGACGTGGGTACTCGTCACCAATATGAATCCCACACTCGTCTTGCACGTGAAGAGGAGCCCGCTCGGGTCGGTCAAGGAACTCTACCGGGAGCGGGTCAAGTGCGGGAATATATCGCCGAATGAACGTGCCGTCAGGATCGTTATCACGAACCTGCTTGCGTGGATTATACTGTCTGAGCGTGGGCTTTCCGACGACGCCAGCCTGAGCCTGCCACTGTGTGTAGTTGATCCCGACATCGCTGTCGATCAGGTGCTGGTGGTACCAGTCGGCGCCAATCCACCAGGGCTGCTGGAGAATGTGGGCAAAAAACGACGCACACATTGCCCGCATTCGAAAGTTGAGCCAGCCTGTTTCCGTGAGACACCGCATCGACGCATCGACCATCGGGTAGCCGGTTTCTCCCCGTTTCCACGCCTCCACAAGATCTGGATCGTGACGATCCTCGTTGAACCCACGTAACTCCGGGTTTACCGCCGTGTCTGTCCACTCGGGCCAGTCGACCAACTTCTGATTGTAGTGCATATTCCAGACGAGCCGACTGGTGAACATATCTGCTCCTCGGCAATCTGGTGTATGGTTCTGCACGTGTTGATACACCTGTCTGACTGAGAGTACACCAAAATTGATGTACGGCGAGAGGCCACTCGTTCCTGTTCGGGCCTTCACCGGCGACGAAATGTGTCGCGGATATTCGTGGATTTCCTCCGTGAATTCGGTGAGTCGCTGAACGGCCGGCCGGGCTCCCCCGTCCGGCACCTTGGATTTTGTCGGGGTGATCTCGTATTCCTCTGTGATCCGGGCGGGCGTCACTCCTGTCGCCACTGAGTCAAGACGAACGCTATCGGGGTGCCAGTCATTCTGCGGTTCATCAAGCCACGTCGTGATGTGGTCTTGCCAGTTCTCTCGTGACCACTCTTGCCCCCGGACCAGTCCGTCACCGTTGACGAACTGCACATCGCACTCGTCAGCCACGCGGCGGTCACGTCGCTTCCCGTGTCGACTCGTCGGCGTCCGCATCGAAATGATCTCCCACCCGCGCTCCTGAAACTGCGAGAGTATGGTCACCGGGTCACCGTGTCCGAACGTCAGCCCTCCGTCGGTCGCCTCATCATGGCCACTCGAGTCGCCCGCGAGGGCGCCGTACTGAGTATCAAGACCCGCTAAACACTCGTGAAGAAACTGGATTCGACTGTCACAGGCGAGCCCACCGTCAGTGTAGAATGTCGGATCAAACACGAACAGCGGTAAGACCCTATCTCCGTCAGCCGCCTCGGCAAGCGCTCGCTGATCGTCCGTTCGCAGGTGTTTCCGATGCCATACCACGGTCGCACGCTCGTCTGTCACCTCCGGGATAGCGTCCGACTGTGGTGCGGTCAGGAGATCTGACTTGGACATGTATCCGATACCGGCCACACGATAATAATACGCTCGTATCGACAACCGTGAACTACCTCGGGGACAAGCCCCGAGGCTTCACCGTGTTGGGTCGGCACCGCGTCCCGCATGTGACTGTAATTCCCTCCGAGCTTCCCCGTGAGGGGTCGGCTGGAATTACCGAACTCCGCGAGGAGTCCGTGGAGGTCGGCGGCTTCACTCCGC
>JAQCMZ010000484.1 GCA_028274825.1 Haloferacaceae archaeon | reverse complement strand
GAGACAAAATACGAGCCTGGGTTTTACGATACGCTTGCACAGTCGATCCGCCAAACAGCATCAAACATTCGTCTTTAGTTAAGGAATCGCAAGACAGCAGCACGATTACTTCGCTGTGCAAGTAGCCGCTGAGATCTATTATGATAATATTTTGATCTGGATCATCATAAGCCGTTGACATCCTCCTTCGCGTGACCGCGGCCGAATCCCACGGCACCGCTGGGTTGGGAGTGGCAGGGTTGCAGACTCCCAAGCCAACTCACCGTTGGAATCGGTGAGTGACCGGTCACTGGACAGTCTCCTGGGAGTGGCCACCCCGGGACTCCTCTCTTTTGTCGTGTTCGGACACCCCGTGTTGTGTTGGCCACAGGGAGTCCAACAGACTTCGACGGACTCGGAGTGACTTTCTCTACGAGTATTTGCCCGGTGGTTGGTGTGTGATTCCCACATCGGGCCACACTCTGTTTCCAGTGTGGGCGGACACTCGAACCGCCAGTTGTCGGGCGCTCGACTACACTGGGGTCGTCCCCAGTGCGCCGACGCTTGCAGAGACGGTGTTTTGGAACAACAACCGTCGGGAATCGCCGCTGTGACGGCGCGTATCCACGCCGTGAACGACGTGGGAGTGCGCCTGTTCTACCTATAACACCGTTTTAAACCAGACGAACAGAGGGACTGGTTAGTCGACGTTGATAGATGCGGAGTCATCCATGCAGTCGAACTCGACCTGGAGGACACCGTTGTTGAACGTGGCGGAGGCAGAATGTTCGTCGACGCGAACAGGAAGCCGCACCCGTTCGTCGTACTCGCGGTTTGCGCCAGTGGCGGTGATTGTGAGCGTCTTGCCGTCACACTGGAGCGAGATCTCATCTTTGGAAACTCCAGGAAGATCCGCTACCAGACGCACACCGTCGTTAGTGTACACGTCCACATGAGTGTCAGTCCCGAAGTCGGTTTCGTCGACACTCCCTGTCACCTCGTTCATCATCCGCTCAATCTCGTCAAAGATATCGCCAAACGGATCATCTCTGTCGTCTCTGTCCATGAGTAAAATTCGCTCGTGAATCTCATAAGACTTCTGTCGCTGGCAGCACTGAGATTCACACTCGAGAACGCTCGCGTCCTGAGATTTGTACTGTTCTCGACAGCCTGTGTGATCGAAAGAGACTGATATCCGAGAGTCAACTGCCCACGAGTACCGTCGTGAGCCTGTCGGTGAACCCCCGAGTGTCGCGCTCCCGCAGGAACGCCCCACGCCATCTCCGTTCGCAGAGATGGCTTTCTCAGGTGGCTTCCGGCACGGGAGTCGGAGGGGCTCGTCCAGCGTTCCCGACTTCGGGGCTGACGGACAGCCCGTCTCACCGACCACTTCTGGGCCTGTGAGACATCTGTTATTGGATACACCGAACTTGAGTAACTCTTCCGCGCTTTCTCCGACGGCGACAGCCGATGAGCTTCCGCGCTGGTCCCGCTGTGGCGTTGTGCTAGAATCGGCCATCATAAGTATCCCTCCACTCATGACGTACATATGCAGCCGATTGACGACCTCCCGGCGGGGTCGCGGGTGCTGGTCAGAGTCGACCTGAATTCCCCGGTGGAAGATGATATTGTCATCGATAATCGGCGGTTCTCACGTCATGCCAAGACGGTTAGACATCTCTCGGCAGCCGGTCACCGTATTGTGTTGATCGCACATCAAGGACGGCCCGGCGGGGACGAATTCGTATCGTTAGCTCAGCACGCCGAAATTCTGTCCGAACACGTCAATCAGCATGTCGAGTTCGTGGATCAGGTGCACGGCCAGCGAGCAATCGACGCGATTCAGCGGGTGGATCCCGGACAAGCGATCCTACTCGAAAACGTTCGGATGTGTGATCACGAACTCCCCGAACGGGATCCCGAGAGACACGCAAACATGGAACTCGTCCAAGATCTCGCCCCGGAATTTGATGCATACGTCAACGACGCGTACTCAACGTCACATCGAAAACACGCCTCACTGGTGGGTTTTCCAGTGGTGCTTCCAGCATACGCGGGGCGGGTGATGATTGCCGAACACGAAGCCAACTCCTCGATTGGAACGCGGGAATTTGACGGCCCAGTGACGATGGTCATCGGGGGGTCCAAAGCGACAGACGTGATCAGGGTCATGGAAGCGCTGGACGACCGCGTTGATCGGTTTCTCGTCGGTGGTGTCGCCGGGGAACTGTTTCTCCGGGCTGTCGGCAACGATTTGGGCTACGACGTTCAGGGGACTGATCTGTACGATCATCAGTGGGAGAAAAACTGCGACACGATCCAGCGGCTTCTCGCAGGACCCAGTCAGATCCAGTTGCCAACTGATCTCGCCTGCGAGAGCGATGGTCGCGACGAGCGGGCTGTCACAGCCATCGACAAAAAGGAGGATTCGTTCTTAGATATTGGCTCCAAAACCGTCGAAAAATACGCACCCTCGATCCGCGCGTCTGCGGCCGTATTCATGAAGGGGTCGATGGGCGTCTTCGAGGACGACCAGTTCGCCAGGGGAACAGTCGGTATGCTCGAAGAAATTGCTGCCGCAGACTGCTTTTCTGTTATCGGCGGAGGTGATACATCCCGCGCAATCGAACTCTACGGGCTCGATGAAGCCCAGTTTTCACACGTCTCTATCGCCGGTGGCGCGTACATCAGATCATTAACCGGCCAAACACTGCCCAGCATCG
>JAQCMZ010000466.1 GCA_028274825.1 Haloferacaceae archaeon | reverse complement strand
ACTGGCGGCATCATACACTTCCCGGATCCCAATAACACCCGACGCGATGTACGGCGACATTCGAGAAACCGATTGTGCGGGCCGGTCCACAGCTCCGGCGAGATTGTCTCGATTGTCATTATACGAGAGAAGCCCTTCTTGCGAGAACCGATCAATTCGGTCACGCGCACCCTCATAGCCGGGCGTCGGCAGTTCAATATCGGTGTCAGGTTCCGGAACTGTCTTCGGGTCGGTTGTGTCGACCAGCCGGGCGGCGTCAGGCTCGTCGTACGGGTGTCGCTTCGGAACTTCCTGCCAGTCGGTATAAAACTGGCTGTGATTCGGGTATGACGCCTCCAGACGGTCAGGATTGACTAACACGAGATCTGTCCGACTGTCTGTCGCCGTATCGGTCCCAGCAAAGACATCGTCTACACTGCGCTGTCTGTTGCGCCGAGCCGCGCGGTAGTGGTCGTTGTAATAGACGGTTTCGGCGTCGAATTCGTCGGCTAACTCCGGCAGTACTTCATCAGGACTCCCTACCCTGACAATCAGATCCGAATCGAGCTCGCGGTACCGCTCCTGGAGTTGTTTCACGCTTCGGAGATACAGCGCCCGCTGTCGGCTGCCGATGGTTTTCAACAGCTCTCGATCGTACACCAGCACTGGAACGGTCGTCCCATCACGCGTCGCCGCCGATAACCCTGCGTTGTCGCGTGTTCGGGGATCTCGACGGTGCCAGAATATATTCACGCTCACAATTATATTCAAGGACTCAAACAAGGTTTAAGCTTCGTTTCACCGGCCAGATCCGCACTGAGGTCGGCCGTCTGAGCGACGATACCTCGTGTTCTCGCGCTGTGAAGCAGCGCTGTTCGGCCGAACCTGGAGTCATCTTCAGAGGTCACAAGTCACTGGCACCGCAACGTGGTGTATGAACAGACAAGAGGTGCGAGCTGCCTGGAACGACGTATCCGAGACGTACGCACAGCGACGCGATCCAGACGGGTCAGATGCGGCGCTGATCGATGACCTTCTTGAGAAACTCCCGACTGAACCCGACGTGTTAGATATTGGCTGTGGTGACGGGGCACGGACACTGGCTAATCTCCCGGCAGACAGCGTCGGAGTGGATATCGCCGAGAGAGGGCTGGATCTCGCTCGAGAAACCGTCCCGGAGGCACGATTACTGCTGGGCGATGCAGAGCGACTGCCGGCAGCTGACAACCAGTTTGACGGACTCACCGCGTATCACGTGATTTTCCATCTGCCGCGCGGCCGTCATCCGGCGGTCTACCGGGAGTTCGCCCGGGTTCTGCGGCCTGGCGGCTGGATGTTAGCGACACTCTCCGGCGGGCGCTTCGAAACCGTCCGTCGGGGGTGGATGGGTGGTCGTATGCTGTTTTCCTCGCCCGGCCGTGAGCAAACTCTCAACACACTGGAGGAGGCAGGCTTCGTCGACATCGAGACGGCAACCGCTACCGACCCGCTGGGCTCAAGTACAGAGTTCGTCTTCGCACGGTGCGGTGAGAACTCTCCCTGACCATCGCGCGAACACCGCCGTCACGCGAGTCGGTCAATCCGATCTGAGGAAACGCTCAAATCGCCTCTGAACCACTCGAGTGACACTCTCGGCGGTGCTCACGTGTCACCGACGATACTACTATGAGTCAGTCGTTGAGCCCGATCGCACGACAGGCCCGTTCCAGAGGTGGCCATGAGAGCAACGCTGACTGATATTCTCCCCCAGACTCAGTCGTGATGACGGTCATCATCAGGGTCATGACCACACTCACAGATTGTCTCCCGACCACGAGAGGGGTCTCACTCTTCGCGCGACACGGAGAGGTTGCAAACTGCGCCAGTCGCACTCCATCCGAGAGAATGTGACTTCCGTCCACCCCTGAAGAAGTAGGCTTCCGGTATCAATCTGTCAGAGACAACCACCGTGGCGAACGGATCTATCTTTCTGTGTCTGCTCAAGTGTGAACAGGCCGAATCAGAGTACTCGGCCCGGTTAGTGTTGAACTCATCTTCCAGGTGACCCTGTGGGCTGTCACATCGCTACCGTCGTGGCTGTTCTGTATTCGCCCCGACCGTCAGGTATCTGCGCGATCAGACAGGTCGGTGATAGTATCTGCCGACCGGAGATCGTCGATGTCACAAAACCACGCACCACGCACTCCTGTGGTATCGTTGTCTACAGGCGCATTCAGCGGGATAAGATCGCTCAGTTCGAACACGACGACCTCCGACTCCGATGAGAACGGGTCGATCAATTCCTCCCAGTCGGCTTCCACCATCGGTCCAGGCTTCCCACGAGTCTGGTCGACTCTGTCGGTCACCTTGGCGTAGTGGGTGACTGCCGACGTGGGGGCCGTCCGATAGAATGCCATGTATTCGAAACTGACGCGGGTTCGATTGTACGAGCGCGGAGCCGGGTAGAATCCCTTTCGACACCGGTCAAACGTGTCAGTCTGTGCCGCAACGACACACGTCTTTGCCCCACCAGGGGCGGTGTCGTCTGGCGTATCGTCTGCGAACTGGTCGAGATCCATGTTCCCATGTTTGGCTGTGACGACAAAAGACCGCCCCTCGAGCCCGTTACAGTGGTATCGAGGCGAAAGCCCACCCGTTTACGGGTGGGATGAAGCCGACAACACGGAACCAGTCAAGACATTTCTCCTTCCCGTTATCTGTTACATTCAACGAGAACCAATCTTTTGTGCAAAATAGATATGCGATGTGCTGCTTCGGGGAACCCGCTCATACTCGAGACGGCTACGAGTGGGTCTCAACTACTACTCACACACCACCGCAGCCCAACCAGCAGTAATTGGCATGTCGCTCCCAAGAACTCTCCACGAGTGGGTGCGACGGAGAGTCGGGGTGATGGCTCAGCCCGCTGCTCACGGAGCAGGACGCCCGCGAGTGCCACGCTCCACGATAGAGCGGGCAACAACGAGCGGATAATCAGTACTACCACACCCTTGTTCGAGGGCCGAAGCTGCGTCAGCGAACCCGCACAGTCACAGCCGCAGTTATCAGCAGTGCTGGATAACTGACGGAGGAATCCCACGGCTAAAGCCGTGGGAGGATCTCAAACAGAGGAATCCTTTTGAGGGGTTGGCGGAAGTCAAGAACGGGCGACGATCGCGTAAAATGGGTCTCTGCCGGGGCGCTCCGTGATTCGGCTGACCGGCTCCAGCCCGCCGGCCTCCATGTACGATTCGACGAGATCAGCTCTCCCGGCCATAGAGGCGCTCCGCCAAGCACTGACAGCCTTGGCTGGGAACATTCGACTGCTGAAGCTCACGACCAGAACGCCCCCGTCGTCGAGAATCCGGGCAAATTCCGAGAATACGGCGGCAGGATATTCCAGATACTGAACAGATAACGCACAGCAGATCGCGTCGAAACTGGCGGGCGCGAGGGGAAGCGACTGGGTTTCATTGAGATTCTGGACGAAACACTCATCGAGACGGTCGTTCTCTTCGAGTTCGGCCTCGTTCAGTCCGTGGCCGACGACGCGGTCGAATTGTTTCGAGGGGAGGTGTGACACCCAACTGCCCATCGCATCGAACACACGATCGCCTGAGGTCAAGGTGACATCGTATAGCGCGGTCAGCCGCTCGAGAAACGGATCATCAGCATGTGTGACGAACCGCGGTGTGTCGTAAAACCGGT
>JAQCMZ010000462.1 GCA_028274825.1 Haloferacaceae archaeon | reverse complement strand
GCCCGTCTCCCCACTGAAGCCGGCTGGACTGAACACCCGGACATACTGCGTGTCCGCGAAAGTTGGTTGCTCACCACCCGCTGTAACCCCCGTCGTAAGGGTGTTATAGAACGGTTGGCATGGGTTTCTGATATCGGTCGAGAGGACTGCTATTGCTACTTTTGAATGGCGGCACCATGTTCTCTCTCTCAGACGCCGGGGTTCTGGAAGCTCCTGAGGTGTGTGAATCGTTCTATGACACCCTGACTAATGTGTATAATCGTAGCGGTAACCGACGGTTGGGACCCATGCCAGACACAACTAATCAAACCCGAGCGGAAGACCTTCTGCAAGAACTCGGGCTCAACGAATACGAAGCAGAATGTTTTGTGGCTCTCACGGCCATCCCGAAAGCAACAGCCCGAGAGATCAGTGATCTGTCGGATGTCCCTTGCACGAGGGTCTACGATGCAACACGGGTGTTAGAAAGCCAGGGTCTGGTCGAAGTCCAGCACTCGACTCCCCAGCAGTTCAGGGCAGTACCCACCAAGGAGGCTATCGAAACCTTAGATAACACGCATACTTCGCGTGTAAACGAACTCCAGGAGCAGTTGGACGCGCTTAGAGAGACGGCAGACGACCGGACAGATACTGTCCACGAAGTCTGGGCGTTGTCTGGTCAACAAGCTATCACCAGCCGAACCCGAAACCTCATTCAAGAGGCGACCGATGAGGTCGGTCTCGTGGTCGGTCAGGGGAAAGTTACGGGGGGAATTCTCTCTGATCTGCGAGACGCGAGCAGTGAGTGTCGGCTTCTCATCGGTGTCCCCACACAGGATAGGGAAACCACACTCCAACGGCAAGTTCCCGATGCGAACGTCTCCGTGTCCGAATACGACTAGTTAACACCTGACTACGCAATGGATGATACCACCGCGATCAATCGGATACTGCTCGTCGGCCGAGGCTCGTTTCTCGTCGGCTCGAGCGCAGACGAGAGCAATCCCGCCGCCGAACTGGCAGTATTCGGCCGCGGATTCAGCAACGGTCTTGTCGTGATCGCCCGGCGGCTGTTACTCTCCGGACTGATCCTACCGGAAAACGACTGATACCTGCACAGTTCTGCCAAGATGAGTGATGAGACAGAACGCCCATCGCAGGGTATCATCGGTGGATTGCTCTTGATCCCAGAATTCGGATCCTCATGGTTGATTCGCAGGACAAGTTCGGGTGACGTGTCTGAAACTGTCTTCAGTAGAACTCGCGAACAAGATCCGTCGCGTTTTCTGGGGCTCCATCCGGAATCGCAGACATGTCGGCGTCAAGCCCGTGACGCTGACTGTACGGGATTGAGGTTTCGTCTTGATAGACGATTCCCTGGAACTCTTCGTCAGACCCGAGGATGACTTCTTTTGCAGCATCGCGGTCAGTCGGATCGTGGCCTTCGTCTTTGAGATCGATCAGACTCTCCCGGAAGTAATCGTACGTGTCAACGTCGTTGAAAGTCACACACGGCGAATAGACGTTGACGAAGCCAAACCCGTCGTGTTCGACGGCTGCTTGGACAATCTCGGTGTGTCGCTGTGCGTCCGAGGAGAATGACTGTGCAATAAATGTCGCTCCCGAGGCTAGCGCCAGCGCGTGGGGGTTGACAGGCGGTTGCTTGGGACCGTCCGGAGTAGTGGCCGTTTCGAAGTCGTCTCGGGAGGTGGGCGACGCTTGCCCTTTGGTAAGCCCGTAGATGCGGTTGTCCATCACGACGTACGACATGTCGACGTTCCGGCGGACGGCATGAACGAAGTGGCCTGCCCCGATCGAATAGCCGTCGCCATCTCCACCGGCGACCATCACTTCGATCTCTGGTCGGGAGAGTTTCACACCCGTCCCGACTGGCAGTGCCCGGCCGTGAACACCGTGGAGCGCGTAACTCCGCATGTACGTGCCGATTTTCCCCGAACACCCGATTCCAGCGACAATAAACGTGTCATCGGGGCTGTTGCCCGTTTGGGCGAGTGCTTTCATCATCCCGTTCATGACGCCGAAGTCGCCACAGCCAGGACACCAGGTCGGTTGCTTGTCGGATTTGAAATCTGTGAATCGAACGTCTGAGCTCATTGGTTTGCCTCCAGTGGTTCTGCGTTGAGTGCTCGAGTAATTTCCTCGGCCAACTCGCCGGCTTTGAACCGGACACCATCGTATTTGTTGATTCGCTGTACCCGGGTGAGTGTGTCGTGTTCTACGAGGTCCGCGAACTGACCGGTCGCGTTACACTCCACCACCATCACCCGCTCGGCGGCCGCTACTTTTTCGCTAATATCTGGTCGCGGATAGATGTACGGTGTCGAGATCACGTGCGCCGAGATATCGTCTTCCTCGAGATACTCGAGAGCTTCTACAAGTGCACCCTCGTTGGAGCCCCACGTAACGACGAGCGTCTCTGCCTCGGTGTCACCGAACTCACGATAACTGAGTGGTTCCCGTTCGCGGGCCGTCTCGATCTTCTGGCTCCGCTTGTCGACCTGTTGGACGCGCATCCCGCGTTCCTCGGTTCGACGGCCGAGTTCGTCGTGTTCGAGGCCAGTCGACATATGTGCACCGCCGTCAGTCCCGGGGAGTGCCCGCGGTGACACACCGTCGTCGGTGACTTCGTGTGGTTTGAACTGTTTTTTGTCGGTCTGATGTGGTTTGATCGATTCCTCGTCGACTAATTTGCCACGGTCAATTTCGACATCGTCCATGTCGAACGCGCCCGGTTCGAACGTCTGCTCGGTCACTGCCATCGAGAGGTCAGCGGTGAGAAACACCGGCATCTGGTATTTATCCGCGAGATTGAACGCTTCGACGGTTTTCCAAAAACACTCGTCGATTGTGGTGGGGGCCAGCACAAATCGTGGAACCTCTCCGTGGCCTCCGTACAACATTGCATTGAGATCACCTTGTTCCTGCTTGGTCGGCATCCCGGTCGACGGCCCCGACCGCATCACATTACAGACGACTAACGGTGTCTCTGAGGTGGCGACTAGCCCGAACGTCTCGTACATCAGATCGATTCCAGGCCCCGAGGTAGCAGTCATGGCCCGAGCGCCACCACGGGCGGCTCCCAGCGCCATGTTGATAGCCGACAACTCGTCTTCCGACTGCACAACGTGTCCCCCGTACTGGTCAATCCGGCCAGTGAGATACTCCATTACGTTGGTCGCAGGCGTGATCGGATATCCAGAGTAGAAGCGACACCCTGCCGCGAGCGCACCCATCCCGATCGCCTCGTCACCGTTCAACAACACGTAGTCGGCGTCAGTCGTGTCTATATCGTACCCAAGATCGGGGTCGTACTGTTCTGTGACGTACGCCTGCCCCTGTCTGGCGGCCTCTTTGTTGTTCTCGACGAGCTTTCGCCCCTTGTTCTTGAAGCGCTTTTCCAGGGCTGAATCGAGATTCTCGATTGGAAAATCCGTCACCGCACATGCAGCTCCCAACGCGACAACGTTGCGCATGATGGCTCCGCCGGCCTCTTCAGCCAGTCGCTTCAGCGGAACATCGAGTCCGGTCATCCCCTCGGGAATTTCGACGTCTTGCATTGTCGTCCGCTCGCCGTCGTAGATGATTACTGATCCCTCGTGGAGTTCGTCGAGATTCTCGGTGATTGTCCGCGGTGTCAGCGCGATCAGCACGTCGAGATTGTCGACCACGCTTTGGACTTTCTCCGTGGCGGTTCGGATCTTGTATGCGGTGTATCCACCGCGGATCCGGGACGCGAAGTCCTTGGACGTGAAAACGTGCCGTCCCGCACGAGAGAGAGCCTGGGCGAAGATCTTTCCCGTGGAGTTGATCCCGTCGCCGGCCTCTCCACCAACAGCCCAATTGAAATCCCCTTCCATCTTTCGAATATCTTCCGTCGGATGAATAAAAAGACTTCTGAATGGTGGCTGCGACGGGTCTTGAGTATCTGCTTTCTTTTCCCTACAAATTCGAAATGCGTATTATTTGGACGCAATTTTATAGATAGAATTTCACATATGCTCATTAATGCTGCACTTTATTGTGTCCGCCCGGTGCTAATTGGCATCGGCATTCGTCGGACATTCATTCGGTCTGACTTCTGGCCCGACCAGACTCCGGCACCCCCAGCGCATACACGTGCGGGACAAACTCCTGGACAGACTCTCCCTTGCACCACACGTAGAATTTGTCTTTCACTTTCGGTCCCAAGAGAGTGACTGGGGGAGTTCGACAATGGGCGTATCTCGATCGAGACTCCTAGAGAGAACTCCTGCACTCGCCCTCCTTTCACGCCTGAAGACGTGAGATTCCTCTATCAGTCATCCAACACTGCCGATACCTGCGGCTGTGAATGTGTGCTGTGTTGCTTTCGGCCCTTACAGCGGAGAGTGCGATATGTTGGGTATCCGCTCAGCGTCGCCTGCTCTTTGCGAAAGCGTGACACTCATTACCGCCCAGCAGCACGACTGGCTGGGCAATCATCCCGACTCTCAGTTTTCAGCCGTCAGCAGGGAGTCGTCGTGGGCTTTCGGCTTGAACCAGTGTAATATCAATCACCTCGTCAACTCCCTCGACTTACAGCGGAGCAGGCTGGAAGCTCCCAGCTTCATGAAAAATAGTTACTCGCTCGGTCCCTGCGCGGTCTGCTCCCTTCTGAAGGGTCATAGCAGCTTCAGTGCCGCGAACCAATGAGATTCCTGCACGTTGAAGCGAGAGCCGATTCGATATGTCTTGTCGGTGTGGAGATTCTCTGAGTTACGTCGCGGGTGACCTGTGTTGACGGCGTGCGTGTTCAGGATGTGATGTGGTCACCGAAACCGGAATCTATCAGAGACGACTGCGCTGATAACCCCTGCCCCGGCAGCGGCTGCGAGTCGACTAACCCCGAGACTCAGTCGCTCGCTCAGGCCACGCTCCGGTTCGAAGGTACGGATTTCTGGATCTTCGCCCAACTGGTTGGAGAGATATTGGTCAAGATCGTCACGAGTTCCGATCCGATCGACAAGGCCCCGTCGTTGTGCCTCTTCGCCGAGAAACACTCGCGCTTCTGTCTCACGAATTGTTTCGGGGTCCATATCTCGGCCCTCACTGACCTGTGTGACGAATTGGTCGTAGTACTCGTCGACGAGTCCCTGAAGATACTCGCGTTCTGAGTCGGAAACGCGCTTTAGTGGGGTGCCAGCGTCTTTGAACTCGCCAGCGGTGAATTGCTCGTAATTGATTCCCAGTCTGCTCGCCAGTTCTGAGGCGTTCGGCCGGGAGCCGACGACACCAATCGATCCGATTACACTCGCTTTTCGAGCCCACACCTCGTCACATCCCGCGGCGATCCAGTATCCACCAGAGGCACACGTGTCGGTTGCAAACGCGATTGTCGGGCCCTCGAAGCGCTCGACAGCCGCTCTAATATCCTCGCTAGGGAGTACTTCGCCGCCAGG
>JAQCMZ010000454.1 GCA_028274825.1 Haloferacaceae archaeon | reverse complement strand
CTTCAGAACCGTTCTCGTCGGTTTCAGGGATAATCGTCCACTCAAATTCGATTTCGACTTCGACCTGATCGTACTCGCCTTTAATTTCGTGTTCCGCTTCAAGTTCGGTGCTGATTTTGTCGACTGTTCCAGGGACGGTCATCGTCGCGTTGTTTCCCTCGACAGTGATTTCGTTGCCGGATGCAATTTCGTCTGCAAGGTCACGGAGCATCTGCGCGGCCTCGTCTGGAGAATGCTCTGTCTCGGTCTCAAGTTCAGTGGCTTCTGCCATCAATTAACCTACGCAGGTAGAGTATAAACCTTGTTTGGACTGCAACTGTCCTTTTTTATTCATTGATTTAAGTGCAGTACATACTTCCTAGTCTGTATGGTAACATATTACAGTGTAGCACGATTCAAGTGAGTTGAATCCTCCACAACAAACCAGCCGATGAATAACGACTGGATGCCGGCTCAAAAGCAGAAGCAACTCCGAACACGGGTGGCATTCGACCGAGAGCGATTGCACTTTCAGTTTCGGTGGGATCAGCCTGAGCCAGGCGGCTGGATTCACGATATGCTAGTTTACCATGAGGGCGAGTGGCAGCAGTTTGCCGATCCGTCACCGTGGGTAAGCGACGACGAGGAGCACACAGGGTTCTACGAAGACCGTTTGAGCTTCTTCCTTGATGACGGAACTGTCCGGGGCTTTGAGGAGTTCGCTGGATGGCTTACCGCTCACGAGGGGATGCGCTCTCTTCCGAGTGCGGCTTCCCCAGCCGATGTCGAGTCCCACCCTCACTACGGGGACCGCTTGGGTAAATCTGACATCCGAAAGTTCCTCCCCCACGCATGTGATGGCGAGTGGTGGGAAGGGGACTGGCGGGAAGTACGTCCTCCCAACGAGCTGCAACAGATGAAAGCCCGCGGCGAGTTTCTTGACCTCCCGATGTGGCGTGCACACAGGTCGGATCCAGTTGGATACGGCACTGACGCCCACGTTCTTGATTATCGCCACGCTGACAACGGTCGTCGGACCTACACGAGTCAAGAGTGGACGCCAGACAAGGGGCCAGAGCTAATGTTCGATCCGGACGTTGTGGATGGGGGCGCGTTAGATTACAACGCGATTTCGGCAGGCAAATTCCCCCGCCAAGGTTCTGATACGTACACACTCACGCCGGAGGTGACCGTTCCGTTTGATTCGAGTGTAGCTGAGTGGGAGGGCGCAATGATCCCTCGCCGTCCGGTCCGCGAACCAACCGGGAGTGCTGCTGATTGGACCGCCTCAGGTACATGGACCGGAGAGGAATGGGTCGTTACGATGTCCCGTGGGTTGACTACTGACGACACCTCGGATACCACCCCGCTGTCCCCAGACGAGACGTATCTGTGGGCGCCTGCGATTCACCACGGCGCTGGTAAACGCTGGCATTGGACAGGCTACACTCACCGGCTCGGTATTGGGGTAACCCCCGAACGAACGGCAGACCTTCCACCACCGATAGTGGCGCATGAGGTGGAGTGTGCGCCCACCGCAGCCGATGTTGATTGGGGGACGCTTCCGACACACACGACGCCACTGGTCTTTCCGGGCGTTGAGTCGTGGACAGATCTTGTGAGCGGGCAGCAGGCTGAAGCTGTCCGTAATCTGGAGACCACAATGTGGCGGCTTCATGGGCGACCAGACGACTGATTATGACTGGATGTTCCTTTTGATAGCTTGCTGAATATGCGCCCTGTATCTTGCACGGCTTTCAGTAGCTATCTATAATATGCCAGATTCCAGCACACTCCGTCCGCATCTCTACGCACCGGTATATTCAGCCAGTTCGACGATAAAAATAACTACCGTATGAATCGTTCTATGATATCTTCTTATACGAAGGTAAGGAGCCGACGCTCAGTGACTTGGCAACCGAGCAGGGCACAAAAACTGATACAAGCGGTACCTGACGTTACTGTCGCTCTGCAACCGCAGCAGCGTAAACGACGCCACGGTCACCGTCGACGGTAACCGTCGTTCCGTCTGCGAGCGATTCGGTGATTCCACCAACGACTGGCACGTCGAGTTCCCGACCGACCATCGCCGGATGGCCCGTCACTTCGTCGCTAGACGTGACGATGGCAGCGACCGCAGAGAGATTCCCAGCGAGTTCCCCATCGAACTCCTCCGGCAGGACAACGACGGCATTGTCGGGACAATCGTCTAAATTGCCGTTCAAGGAAACAAACAGTTCGCCGGACGCTCGCCCAGCGTGGACGCCACGTCCGCTGGCCAGCACCTCGGCAGCGAGGTGGACTTTCAGCGTGTTCGTCGTGTTCGCTCCTTCGAGGTCGGTCATCATCCCAGCGAGCACGAGTACCGTGTCACCGCTTTCGGTGATGCCGGCGTCGGTTGCGGCCGTCGCGGAGTCCTCGATGAGTCGTGCCGCGCCGCCTTCCGGAGAGGGTTGATAGCGGGGAGTGA
>JAQCMZ010000433.1 GCA_028274825.1 Haloferacaceae archaeon | reverse complement strand
ACTGGGAGACATTCAATACCGATACCACAGTTTCGATAATCGGGGTACAGTGAGGTTCAGGGGATCTCGTTCCAGGTCCTATTCCACGACACAGTATGCAGACTCCACGGTGGAATCGGGGGAAAAACAGTCTTTGTAGGCGTCAGTTCGGTGTCTCTTCGAACTACGGCTTGTGACAACGGAGTGTCCCGGATATATTTGTGGGTGTGATTTTCAGTCAGCCGGTGTCACCGCTGGGTTAGCTGGGACGACGGTCAGCTCACGCATAAGAGGCAGGCTGACAGTTGCCCCGCTAACCGGACACGTGTGGCCTGACCGGACATTCACAGGTGGTAATCATGATATAATATCCAGCATGCGCTTTCTCTCACGGCTCAAGCCGTGAGCTTTTGTGTTGTTGCCGCCGTGAAATTAATCAGCGCGGATTAGTGTAAGAGGCACGGCTTGAGAAGGGGGGACAGTTCGGCGACTACATCAGTAAACCGACCGATGTCTGACGCAGTATTAAGTGAGCGGAATAGTATACTATTCTCAGACCCTGTTAGGTTGTTGGGGCAAAGGAGGTCAGGATGGGACTGCTCACGAATCTCAAAAAAAGTGTTAAAAGAGCCACCGACCGGCTGTTCACCGAAGACGAGCCGAAACGGATCGGGATCTACGGCCCGCCGAACGCCGGGAAAACGACTCTGGCAAACAGAATCGCGCGCGACTGGACCGGAGATGCGGTTGGACCGGAGAGTCACATCCCGCACGAGACACGACGAGCCCGCCGGAAGGAAAACGTCGAGATTGAGCGGAATGGCAAAAGCGTCGCCATCGACATCGTCGACACACCGGGTGTAACCACGAAAGTCGATTACAAGGAATTTCTCGAACACGATATGGAGAAAGAAGATGCGGTGCGCCGTTCCCGGGAAGCGACAGAAGGCGTTGCGGAGGCGATGCACTGGCTTCGTGAGGACGTTGATGGGGTTATCTACGTACTTGACTCGTCACTGGACCCGTTCACGCAGGTCAACACGATGCTGATCGGGATCATTGAATCGCAGGATCTGCCGGTGTTGATCCTCGCGAACAAGACAGATCTCGAGGAATCCAACATGCAGCGGGTGGCCAACGCGTTCCCACAACACGAGACAATCCCGCTTTCGGCGCTTGAAGGTAAGAACATGGACGAAGTGTACGAGAATATTGCGGAGTACTTCGGGTGACAATGCCGGGTGCAACCGAAGTCGGCGGAAACGACACCGGCAGTGGCGTGCAGATCGATCTTATCAGTGGGGCTCGAATGGAGAGTCTCGCCGGAATGGAAAAGATCCGTCTGATCTTAGATTCCGTCCGAGAGGGGAATATTGTAATTCTCGAAGAGGGACTCTCGCCGGACGAGGAGTCGAAATTGATTGAGGTGACGATGGCAGAGATTAGCCCGGATGACTTTTCTGGAATCGAGATCGAAACGTATCCCAACCCTGACAGCGAAAACAGCGGGTTCTTCGGGCGATTGATCGGAAACCAGGAGAGCAAGAAATTGACCGTGATCGGCCCTGCAAACCAGATTGAGACCCTCCACAAAGACGAGAACCTAATCAGTGCTCTCGTCTCGAAAAAGTAATGCCACATCAGTGTGCTGCCTGTGGCTGTGCGTTCGCGGACGGATCAAAAGAGATGCTCTCAGGGTGTCCAGAGTGTGGCGGAAACAAGTTCCAGTTCATTCCGCAGGATAACTCAGCGAAAACCCACTCGGCCGACACTCCTGAATCTCCACCCCCCGAAAACTCGTCGTCAGTTGAATCTCCGGCCAGCAATGAGGACAGACCAGCCGGTCGGTCAAGTGATCAGTCACCAACACCGTCTGGAGACGAGCCATCGAACTCGGTTTCAGCGGCTGACTCTGAGACACACTCGGCCACTACTGGGACGACAGAGGGGACTCAGCAGGATACGGCGACAGAGCCAGCCACCGGGGTGAAAGAAGACAGCGCACAGGCAAGCGCCCGATCTGATGTGATCGACCCCAACGACCTCCCTCGATCGTCGGACAGCAGTGGTAGTACTGGTCCCGATACAAACTCCACGGTGGAGGAGCCAGATCTCTCGGACCTTCGTGACGAACTCAACACTCAATTCGAGTCGATCAAAATCGTCAATCTGGGAGAATACGAGCTCAATCTGATGGAACTGTACGACCGTCAGGAGTACATTATCTCCCTCCAGGAAAACGGACGATACGTGATAGATATGCCGAGCAACAGCGGTATCGACGATAACTGACTCTGTCACCTTGCTGCCGTCGCGGAAATCGTTCGATCGGAGATACCTGTCGGTCCGCGTCAGCGATCCTATTTGTGAACACTCACCGTGCCGACGCGAATCGAATTGACAGACGGATAGCGGAACTCACCCTTCAGAGGTGAGAGGAAGTCGAGAAGACGCCTCGATACTCTCAAATTTGATTACTCGTGACGTGACACGCGGGACTGACGTCATCCTCCGCGTGACCGCATCGTCTGCACGTGCCTGCTTGCTAGACGCAGTCTCAGTACATCACAAAGCCGGGTAGTTGAGATGTCTGCTTGCTGAAGGTATGTCTAAGACCAAGCAAGCAGACGGTGAAATTCACGAGGACCAGCTTCTTAACTTCCTCGTCAACTCCCTTGACGAGGAAGTTGCACTCACACTCGCTGAAAACGCCGAGATCGATGCTGAAGACATCTACGAGGTCCTCGTCGGCGCGTGCGCCGACGGGACCTCGGTCTCAACACTCTGTGAGAAAAGCGAAGATGCACCCCACGAAAACTCGGGTCTCTACCATCTCCGCACCAAATTCGATCTTGAGATGCTCGAACAAGTCGGAAACGCGCTCCTTCAGAAGGACGTTCTCGACGTCCTTCCCCAGCAGGTGGAGGTCGTTTCAGACCTCCACCTGCGGCCCTACTACGGCGACGAAGACGGGACAGACGGCCTGTCTCACTCACGAGCGAAGCGTGGAACAACTGCGTTCCATGCCTACGCCACACTCTACGCGCGTGTGAAGAACACACGCTACACGCTGGCGGTGCGCCGTCTTCGAGACGGCGACACCGCCAGCAGTGTCCTCGCAGAGTTTCTCGGTATCCTTGACGACGTTGACCTC
>JAQCMZ010000430.1 GCA_028274825.1 Haloferacaceae archaeon | reverse complement strand
CCGAGGTAGAGTTTGCAGCCGAACTCTTTCAGCAGCCAAATGCCCCTCCAGAGATCGAATTTCGGCTAACCAACACCGGGCCACAGCGGATATTCTACATGGCCCCGTTTTATCCGTTTGACGTATTCTCGAGTCTCTCTGGAGAGTTGATGCTGCTTCCGAAGTTGAACCCAGATCGACCTTACCAAGGGTACGGAGCGGTAGACCCGGATGGGCCTCAGAGTCGAGAGGGTTTGATCCCTGATTCAAATAATGAGGGCTGCTGGCGGGCGAAAGCCTCAGCGATGCGTTTAATTCCCGGTCGCGTCCTCAAAGTGGACACTGGGGAAACACTCTCGAATCGCTCATCGATACTCGTCAGTCCCGACGGTCCGTGCCCGCCTGCCGAGACACAGATGCTGTCGAACGTCTTCTCGATTGGGCGTGCTCGTGCGAACAAAACTGAACTCGTCGTCGAGTTGCGCGTTACTCAAACACTCCTGTAATGAATCCGCGCCAATTTCTCTGCGGTCTCACGGGAGCCACGGCCGTGCTTGCTGGATACATCCGTCAAGATGAATCAGATATGATGTTCGGTGTCGATACCAAGCAGTCTGTCGAAATGACACACAGTATTATTGATACTGAGAAATTCAAATCTCGTGTGGACTATCCACAGAGTCGTAACAGCGTGCCGGCTCAGGTAGAATTTGAGGCCGAACTCTCCCAGCCGCCAGACACTCCCCCTGAAATCGAGTTTTGACTCACCAACACTGGGCTACAGCAACCGTTCTATATGGGTCCATACTATCGGCTCAACAAACTTGCGTCCACATCCCGAGAGTTGTGCTGTTCCCGAAATTGAATGCAGACCGACCTCATCAGGGGCACGGTGCGTATTGATCCGTCAGAACACTGTGTTTTTCCCCGCTGCCGCCCCCATTGCAGCTATGGGAGACGATGTCCGAGAAAACGGGGGCAATATGATAGCCGACGGATCAGGAAGGCCCGACGGCGACGAGGAATTTGAGTCCGAACTCGCATACGCTCGCGAACTTCTCGATACTGATGATATCCGCGCTGCGCATGTGGGCGTCGTGCGGGGTGATGAAGTTGACACCACGTTTGCACAGCGAGGCGAGGATCCGCAACAGGAAGGGCTTCAAGCACTGTCACTGCTGGCAGCTCACGTCCGGCTCGTCGCCGCTGAAGCAGGTGTAGAACCGTCGACAGTTGCGGCTGATGCGGCGTCACTGGCATCGCAAGTCGACGAGATACCGGCCGAAATTGATGATTCGTGACCTCCCCCGGTTACCCTGCATACTGTTCGCCGTGACCGCCGGTAAAAGCGTACTATCACCACCGAGTTGACCAGACCGAGTGTCTCACAGTTGACATCCTCCTCCGCGTGACCGCGGCCGAATCCCACGCCACCGCCGAATTGGGAGTGTCAGGTATCCAGACTGCCACGCGAGCACACCGTTGGAATCGATGTGTAACCGGGCGACGGGCAGTCTCTTGGGAGTGGCCACCCCGGGACTCCTCTCGTCTGTCGTGCTCGGATTCCCAGTGTTGTGTTGGCCACGGGGAGTCCGGCAGACTGCGAGAGACTCGGAGTGACTTCCTCTGCAACTGTTCGCCCCCGGTGGTTGGTGTGTGATTCCCACATCGGGCCACACCCTGCCCTGTTTCCAGTGTGGGCGGACACTCGAACCGCC
>JAQCMZ010000410.1 GCA_028274825.1 Haloferacaceae archaeon | reverse complement strand
GTCCCACCAGTTCCGAAATTAACTCTGTGAGAACGATCCATTGATTCCGTCGCTGCGGACTCGATTTGTGCTCGTCTGTCTCGCGCTATTCACGGTGCCAGCTCTCTCGAAGAAACTGGTCGTGATTATCGCCGTAATCAGAATCAGCTCAAAGAGTCGTCAACTCTTTTGAATAGAGTATTTCACAAAACAGGATTCCCGACACCTATCACTCGGATTGGTCCGGGCGGTCCACTACGTCGGCGAACGCTACATTCTCTTGGACATGTGTGATCTCGACGGTCACTTTTTCGCCAGGAGAGGCATCACTCACAATGACAACGAATCCACGCTCAACGCGCGTGATACCGTCACCTTGGTCGCCAAGATGTTCTATTTCCACTGTTCGCCGTTCACCCTCTTCAACAGGCGGGCCCGGATCGTCAAGGCTCCCACCTGAAACCACATCGCTATCGTCAGTACTCTCTTCACTGCCCAATCCGGGGAGTATCGCTACCCGATAGGTTTCGTTGCGTTGGATAGCGCCAATATCAACCTCTTGCTGTGGGATCTCGATAACAAGGCTGCCCTCGTGCTGGTCAATCTCGGCTGAAAAAAGAGTGCGTAGTTCAGTCGGAATCTCCATTGGAAACTTCTGTAAGTGTTCCTCAGTAGGTACACTTGATTCTATGGTTTACTCAACGAGGTATGCAGACTTCATCAGACACAGTTGGAGCCTAGCTATTTCTGAATCGGTCTCATAGGGCCACACATGCTTGGGCGTCTGCGAGCAGTCCTCTCCGAGACTGGTCCTGACACATGGTACGAGTGTCGCCACTGCGGGCAAACGCTCCAGACGAAACCCAGTCACTGTCCGACCTGCCAAACCAACGAAATAGCTACCTATCACCTCTAGGTGACAGGCAACGGGTTACCGAGATGAGACACATAGACGAACCCAACCTCCCATCATGGATCAGGGACGCGTATGAAACCCTCGAAGCCGAGTACGCGTCTGGTATCGACGAACTCTCCCGCACCGACGCCGAGGAAATACTTCTTGCCGAAGACGGGAATATCGAAGAGGAGGCCGATGCTGTGTATGTCATCGACCGCTTGCTTGACCGTGGGTGGCTCTACGAAGTCAACGATCGACTTCGAAAAACCGAGTGACTTCGGAAATCCCAGCACAGGCCCGCAAACTTAACCGGTTATCTGGGAATGAAACCAATTCCGGAAGTTTCCGGAAACGTCGTAGTTCACGAAGCAAATATCGATAGACAGCGGCCGGAATACGGTTGCGAGGAATAGCAACTTGAGGACTTTCCGGAAACAACCCAGCTATCCTTTTACGGTTCGACGGAAAACGGGTCTGATGATACCTAATGATTCGCGATGCTCGCGTGCTTCGGGCGGGGTTCATACCGAAGGGAATCGAGCATCGCGACGCCGAAGTGAACCACCTCTCTAGCGTTCTGGAACCCATCACGAGCGGCGAACCCGCCGACACTGCTATGGTCACCGGCCCCAGTGGCGCCGGAAAGACCTGCATCTCGAAGTTTGTCACCGAGCGACTCCGCGAGGAGGTGCTGGACGTCGAAACAACCTACGTCAACTGCTGGCGCAACTACACCCGCTTCCGAACACTCTACCAGATTCTCGACGACCTCGGCCAGACGATCGATATCCACCGACAGTCGACACCGCACGACGAACTCGTCGACCGGCTCCAGCAGTACGACGGACCCCGAACGGTAATCATCCTCGAC
>JAQCMZ010000397.1 GCA_028274825.1 Haloferacaceae archaeon | reverse complement strand
AGGGTGTCATAGAACGATTCACACACCTCAGGAGCTTCCAGAACCCCGGCGTCTGAGAGAGAGAACATGGTGCCGCCATTCAAAAGCAGCAATAGCAGTCCTCTCGACCGATGTCAGAAACCCATGCCAACCGTTCTATGACACCCTTTCGATCAGAAACCCGGAGATAAAGACAATTTCGCATAGATTTCTCTGTGGCGCGTGACTCTCCGGTCTCACAACGAGCGGAACCCTCGTCTCGGCAACTCTCAGGCCTCAGAGGCTAGATATTGTTGCTGATGACTGCCGAATCTAGGGAGGTATGGGTGGCTGAGATCGACCTGACACGCGGGCACGCGACTGTCCGAACGCAGATGAGCGGAGTCGCTTCGATATCGCTTTCCTGGAACATTCGTCTCTCGAACTCTTTTCTGTTCTAACCCTGGTCACACCGGCACCACGGGAGCTCTGTCGCCACTCACCTCTTTGCAGTAGTTGGCAATATAACCAGCATTTATGACCGAATCCACGTCAACTTTGCATTGAACGCTGGGTTGCGCGGTCCAGCCTAGATAGAAAGTCAAATTGCCAATAACTGTTAGGACCCGGCGGGGCCACCTGCCGGACAACGACTCCTGACTGGCTCGTCGCACCCACTTTCGGTGGATTACCCGCTCAGTCAGATGAAGTCCGGTTTGAGCCGCTTCTGCTCGCGTTCCTCAATAAGGTGGTTGAGAAACGTCTCTAGGTTGACGTTATCGGCCTCCCGTTCGAACCGATCTCTCACTGAGACAGTTTGGGCTTCCTCTTCGTCATCACCGACAATCAGCATGTACGGGAGCCGGTCGTCGTGGGCTTGCCGGATTTTCCGCCCGACAGTCCAGTCGTGGTCTTCGACTTCGACGCGGAACCCCGCCTCGTCGAGAGCGTTTTTGACACGGTGGGCGTACCCCAGACTATTGTCGGAGACCGGAAGAATCCGCACTTGGTTGGGGGCCAGCCACAGCGGGAAATTGCCGTTGAAGTGTTCGATGAGCACCATAAAAAAGCGTTCGTAGCTCCCGTACAGTGCTCGGTGGATCATCACTGGCCGATGATCCTCGTTATCCTGCCCAGTGTAGGTAAGATCGAATCGCTCTGGCATATTGAAATCCAGTTGAACTGTCGGGCCGTCCCACGTCCGGCCGAGAGCGTCTTCGAACGAGAAGTCTATTTTCGGGCCGTAAAAGGCCCCATCACCGGGTTCAAGATCGAACTCATGATTTTCGGTTTCGAGCACCTCACGGAGTTGTCGTTCTGCGGACTCCCAGATTTCGTCGCTCCCCACGGATTTGTCCGGTCGCGTCGCCAGCGATACTTCTACTTCCAGGTCGAACGTCTCGATCACCTCGAAGATCAAGTCCATCACTGACCGGACCTCCTGTTCGATCTGCTCTTGCCGGGCGAATAGGTGTCCGTCGTCTATCGTGAACGCCCACACACGAGAGAGACCGGAGAGTTCGCCCCGCTGTTCTTTCCGGTACACCTTGCCGTTCTCGAAGTATCGCATCGGGAGTTCGCGGTACGACCAACTCCGCTGGTCGAAGATTGTCGCGTGCCCGGGACAATTCATCGGTTTCAGACCGTACTCTTCGTCGTTGACATCTAAAAGGAACATATCGTCCTCGTAGTTGTCGTAGTGGCCCGATTGCTTCCACAACTCCGTTCGGAACACGTGCGGGGTTTCCACCTGATCGTAGCCTGCCTCTCGATTGAGGTTGTTGACGAACTCCTCGAGTTCGCGAAGAATAGTCTTCCCGTTCGGGTGATACAGCGGGAGTCCGGGCCCCGTCACCGTCGGGATCGAAAACAGGTCCATCTCTTGGCCTAGTTTCCGGTGGTCGCGTTCCTGTGCCTCCTCGCGCATCTCTAGATACTTCTGCAGGTCGCGTTCTGACTCGAAGGCGGTCCCGGTCACACGGGTGAGTTGGGTGTTGTTTTCATCTCCTCGCCAGTAGGAGGCGGAGATGTTGAGCAACTCTACCGCGCCGATCTCACCGGTAGAGTCCACGTGAGGCCCCTGACAGAGGTCTTCCCAGCCGTCTTGCACGTAGAAAGTGACTGGATCTTCGCCGGCGGCCTCCTCGTTCAGGATCTCCCGTTTGAATCGGTTTGACTCGACCGTCTCGAATGCTTCCTCACGAGAGCGCTCAACTCGTTCGATATCATAATCTGCCGCGATGATCTCTTGCATCTCCGTCTGAATGGTTTCGAGATGGCTCTCGTCCAGATTGACGCCAGCGACGTCGTAGTAAAATCCGTCTTCCGTAGGCGGTCCGATCGCGAGTTCTGCCTCTGGGAAGACTCGCTGGAGCGCCTGCGCAAATACGTGGGCCGTCGAGTGACGGAGTACGTCGAGATACTCGTCAGATCCCTCAGTGACGATTTCGAGATTGGCTCTGTCGGAAACACGAGCCTGCTTGTCAACGAGTTCTCCGTCGATGACGCCCGCGACTGTGTCGTCTCCAAGCCCCGGACCGATCTCGTATGCCGCGTCCTCTACTGTCGCTCCCTCCGAGACAGGAAGTTCGGTGCCGTCCGGAAGAATGACCGTTACCTCAGCCTCGGGGCTACTCTCGCTCATATACATTGACTGTCGGACGAACTGGATAAGTGTTGTTGAGTGCCATACTCCGACCGGTTCCCGTCACGGAGCGACACTCCCCGTCCGGGTCGTCTGCTCTCAACTACCGTCTCGGGTGGCCGTTGTGAGGGGACGGACTCGCGAGTGATATTCCCCGGTCGATTTCATCTGACCGGTGGCTCGGTTGAGTGTACTCTGGAAGCGTGTGTGAGCCCTGCAGCCGCTCGGTGCTCGCTTCACCGCCCAGTCGAGTGACTGTCGTTCCCGTGTCGATTCGCCCTCTTGAGACGGGCGAGATGACAAGAACGGGGACGCGGACGCAACCGTGAAGCAGGCGCCTCTCCACCGTATCCGTGGACGACTCTGTCAAGTGACTGTAACCCCGACCGTATTATGACGGTCATCGTGACAGTATCGAACTGTCTCACCGCGGTTCCGGCCGGATCGAGGAGCTGTTCGCGGAAACAGCCGACATGATTGATATCCATTGTGTGTCCAGTCACCTCACTGCGGGGACGCGAACGAGCCGCTCGCAAAAGAGCCAGCAGTCGCACCCATAGAGTGTCTGCTGGGCTCACCTGTCCGCTGAAGTCGGGCGACTACCGGTATCTCGACACCTCACAGGAAGGCACGGCGAATGCTCACGGCCGCGGCTGTTGGAGGAAGCCGGTGTCTCACCGGCCGTTAGCATAGTGAACATATGTTCACCATATCTATACACGTTTGAATTACATGAACAGTTGTAGATGACAGTCGAATTCACAAAATTTGAGATAGGCGTTCCAGCGGGCCAACAAGTGTTGATCTCCGAGTATAGACCCACAGATAATTGTCAGCGTGGTCAATGTCTACTGTAGCAGGGCTATACGACGACCTCATCGGGGATGTGGATGCCATCTTTCTGTTTTCTCCGAACGAGTCACTTCTTTCTCAGGTAGCGGACACGACCAACCTGCCGATCATTGTCGTTGCACCCGAGGATAGTGTTGGCGCGGATGCCTTTGTTGAGCTCCCGTTACAGTTCGACAACGTTGCCGAACGGATCAGCTATGGAATCGAAGGCGCGCTCGACCGGGGCCTTGTCGCCGAAGGCGACGTGGTTGGCTGTATCGCATCGGTGTTTGCGGGCAATGCAGACACAGCGATTCGTGTCCGGGTCAGCGAGCCGATGCGATCCGGGGTTTACGAACTGTTCGTGAACTCACGGGCTGACTCGGGCGTGATCAGAGACGTGTTCGAAGTAGCAGTCGAGTTGGGAAAGAAAGGCCAGAAGGGCAAACGGGTCGGAGCGCTGTTCGTCATCGGTGATTCGGATACCGTTATGAATACTTCACGGCCATTGTCGTACAATCCGTTCGACAAAAGCCGCGTCATCGTCGGTGATCCGATTGTGAACGTGATGCTTAAAGAGTTCTCTCGGCTTGACGGTGCATTCGTCATTTCTGACAGTGGCACGATTGTCTCTGCGTATCGCTATCTTGAAGCATCCACTGAGGGAGTCGATATCCCGAAAGGCCTCGGCGCCCGCCACATGGCAGCGGGAGCAATCACCAGCACCACCGACGCCACGGCGGTGGTCCTTTCCGAATCCGACGGACTCGTTCGCGCGTTTAGGAATGCCCAACTGGTCACGAAAATCGATCCCGACGAGTACTGATATTACACACGAATATCGACTGTTCTGGCCACCCCCGCCGAATTCGTTTCGATTGTTGACCCGCCGTCTGTGACGATACAGAATTGCAGCCGGTCTGTGGTTTGGTGACACGAGGATTCTCGTAGTGATCCAAGACGGAACCACATTTATTACTCAGAGGAACCCGGCACGCGAGGGATCCTTACCACCGTGCCCCAGCAAGCCGACTCCCGAACAGGTAATCTAAATAAGCGCGTGTCGCGATACCCCCAGGACACTCACACCGAGGACGCGACAGAGACACATTCGTTGGCGTGAGCGCAAACAGCGGATATGGTGAACGTGAACGGCAGGCATTCGCCCACCTCCCCCAAATGCTCGAATAGAGGTCCACGCTGAAAGCCCACCCCGTTAGTGGTTCACAGAAGCTTCGAGTATCCTCGGTAACAAAAGACAAACGGGTTCTTCGGCTGCCCACTCGTCTCAGTTCACTGGGACGTTTCGTTAATGACCGTATGTGTGGGTTGGCTTACGGAGTCGGGAGTTCGACCGATACGTGACAGCCTTCGTCGAGTATGCTGAGATCTCGTAGTGACACTGTGAGCCGGACGTAAGGGCAAACATCTTTTGAATTGACTCTGAACCGAATTACTACTCTGCTTCCGAGTCAGTGGTCGCGGGTGGATCCGAGACCTCACCAGTGGCCGTGTTTGTTTCTGTCTCGGATATATCACCTCGCCTCTCACCGGCTCCAGTGGCCGAGCTAATGCCGTCGGCTGTTGAGACGACTTCTGCTGGGATTCCTGCGACGGTCGTCCTCGGAGGGACATCCTCGGCAATCAGCGAGTTCGAAGCCACTCGTGCGCGTTCACCAATTGTGACGCCTGGCAGGATCGTCGCCCCAGCGCCTATCATCGCCTGCTCACCAATCTTCACGTCGCCTATACGGTACTGGTCTTGAAGGAATTCGTGACACAGGATCGTCGTGTCATATCCAATGATTGCGTTATCGCCGACGGTGATTCGCTCAGGCCAGAAGATGTCAGGCGTCGACTCTAGCCCCCAAGAGACGTTATCGCCGATATCGATCCCGATTGCATCCAACAGGATATTCTTCAGCCTGAGACTCGGAGAAATCCGGGCGAGCAAGATCACGAGGTAGTTCCTGACGACTGAGTGAGGTGCTTTCGCGTCTGGCCACGACCACAGCGAATTCTGCGGCCCAGGGGTCTGAAACGATTCCAGCCGCGCATGTCGGCCCGCCGACTCGCTGGACTCGTCTGTGTCGGATCCTGAATCCTGAACGGCGACGGATTCAGGCGACTGTTGCTGAGTGTCTCTGTGTGTGCGGGCCGTTCTCTCAGAACTTTCGTCTCGCTCGTCTGTTTCGTCTCGCTCGTCTGTCTCGTCTCGCTCGTCTGTCTTCCTCTCGGGATCGGGACGGGTCTT
>JAQCMZ010000396.1 GCA_028274825.1 Haloferacaceae archaeon | reverse complement strand
TCCCGACCAATCCCCGGAACCACGACAAATGGGAACTCCATTCCCTTCGCGTCATGAATAGTAAGAATCTGCACGCCCCCTCCAGTGGTTTCTGCTTCGCTTTCCCGTCCACCAAGGTCAATCCGCTGCTCGATCCGATTCACGAGCGTTGTGAGGCTTCTGACGCCGTCATCACTCCAGCCCCGAAGCCGCTCTCGGAATTTCTCGATATTCGCAATCGCTTGCTTTGATCTGTCGCCAGCACTAACCGACACGAAGTACCCCGTATCCTCAATTATCTGCGTTAGGAAGGCAGCCCAAGATCCGTCGAAATCATCGGTTCCGTCATCGCTGACGCCTGCAAGCCGACGCCACTTACACAGCAGGTCATACGCTGTCCCAAGTTCGTCAGAGTCGGTCGCCGCTAAGGCTTCCCACAGAGGTTCGTCGTGGATCTTCAGCCGAGCAAGCGTGTCGTCAGTGAACCCGAATAGCGGTGAGCGGAGAACAGCATACAGTGCACGCTCGTCGTGAGGATCTGCAAGTGCACGAAAGAGGTTTAGAAGCGCAGTAATTTCGGTTGTTTCGTAGAACCCGATTCCGGACGCCACAGAGTACGGAATCCCGGCATCGGTGAGCGCTCGTTCGTACGTTTTGAGATTCGTACGACTTCGGATCAGAATAGCGATGTCACTCGGTTCAATTGCCTGTGGTTCAGGTGGGTCGTCATGATCAGTATCCTCGGGATACACTTGATACGGTTCAGCGAGCACCTGTGAAAGACGAGAAGCGAGCGCCATCGCCTCTAATTCGGCGTCGTTATCCGGTTCTGCGGTCGCAAATTCATCGTAGTGATCGAACCTGTCCGCACGAAGGGCCGTATCGGTCGGCACTGGGAGATACTCAAAACTCCCGAGATCAGCCGGATCATCTCGATGTGGTGACAACCGCTGCGGGGACGCCTCGTATGCCTGTTCATCCTCAACGAAAATCGCGTCGAAGAGTTCGTTGATCGTTTCAAGCACGGTCGGAAGCGTCCGGAAATTCGTGGAAAGCTGATCCTCATCAGGCTCGTCAGAATCTCTGTCTGTTGTAAGGGATGTCCGTTCGAGCGTCTTGGCCGTCTCTTGGAACTGCGCGACATCAGCGTTCCGGAATCGGTAGATGCTCTGCTTGGCGTCCCCGACAACGAACACGTTCTGCGCATCGAACGTGCCTTTCTCACTGGCGGTCAGGAGTTTGATGAGGTCCCATTGTCGAGGATCTGTATCCTGGAATTCGTCTACCATCACATACTCAAACTGCTCGCGCAACTCCCGACGAATCGGCTCATTTTCATTTGCCTGCAAGAACTCTACAGCGTACGAGATCAGATCCGAGAAATCCAGGACATTCTGACGGCGCTTTCGGTCTTCGTATTCATCGCTAGCGATCACCGTCAGTTCGGCAAGTGCCCTAACAAGCGAGAAACTATTCGCCTCCAACTCAAGATCGACATTCACAGCGTACTTCTCCGGCTCCATTGCTTCAACGAGTTGCTGGATTGCCTCGTCAAATGCGTCTTTCTGCGAATGCCCACTCCATCGAGTCTTGGCCCCCGTGTAACTCGCGTATCGGTCACCGGACGTTGTGAGATGCCGACCGAGCTCTGCAATCATCGTTTGCTTCCGGCGTGTAGGATTGCCATCATCGAACCCATCATCAAGAATCTCGATAACGCCCACAACACGCTGCCATGCAGTCCCCCCCGAATCGATGTTTGGTGGATCCTCAATCATTTCGCTAAGCACTGAGACAGCATCAACGACTTCAGGCTGAGCAAGGCGGTTAGCTGCTTCGTCGGGCTCAATCGGGTGTAGTTCTGTTTCCACGAAACCAATGTACTCTTCGACAGATGCGTCCGCCCACCGTTCAGCCCATTCGATACTTTCTGGGCGCTCTTCAAGCAGATCTGTTATGACATCACGTAGTTGCTGCCGGGAAAAACGCTGCGCAAGCGTCCGCGTGGCTTCGTGATCCTCATACTCTTCAAGAACAGTCCCGACAGTGTCACGGAGCAGGGCTGCCGTCTCGTCTTCATCGATCGGCTCAAATCCAGGATCAACGCCTTCTACCGATAATGCGTGTTCACGAAGCAGCCGAGCACAAAAGCCATGCAACGTGTGGATATATCCATCCTCCAACTCGTCAGCAATAGTCCGCCACGCTTCGAATTCGTCAGCATCCAGTTCGGAGAGCTGATCTGTGATATCAGTTCGAATACTTTCTTCAAGTTCGTTCGCTGCCCTTTCAGTGAATGTCGTCGTGAGAATGTTTTCCGGCAGCAGCATATCATCGAGATCTTCATCGTCAGGTATAGTTTGAATCGATGTTTCGAACATCCGCAAGTACCGGGCAGTCAGCGTAGTCGTCTTCCCGGTTCCAGCTCCCGCAGTAAGAGTTACATTCCGGTCAAGTGCTTTGACCGCTCGTTGCTGTTCTTCAGTTAATTCATCAAAGTCCACCATCTACTCCACCTCCACAACGTCATCTACATTGTGGCCACGCGCCATCGGCGGGACATACACATCGAGATTCGCATCGTCGATCTTCTCGATTGTCTCCTGTCGATGTTCGTCTCGGACATCGCAGACGTGTGCGTAATCACAATATCGACATCCGGCGTCGGACGGGTCGAGGACTGTCGGCTGGAAGCGACCCTTGGTAATTCCGCTGACTAGCTCTCCAAGACGCTCTGCTGTTGTCTCTTCGACAAACCGTCTGAATGCAGCATGCGTCTCGAAATGAGGATGCGAGAACCGCAGTAACGGCACGTCTACATCGTCACTCTTGTAATACGCAGCCATCTCCTGTGAGGTTATTTGTCCGCTTCGAGAGCTCACCGAGGAAGGTGGTGACACATCCGTCTTCAGTTAAGACTCACACCTCGGTTGTGTAGCGGTAGCGAGCGTCTCTTGTAAGATCGGTCGCTGCTTGTGGATCTTTTGAGCGTCTTCGATCAGTCGTTCAAGCAGCGGCGGTGGTGAGTAGCCGAGATACTCACCCAGT
>JAQCMZ010000386.1 GCA_028274825.1 Haloferacaceae archaeon | reverse complement strand
AGGAAGGTTGTTCCTCGCCCGTACCAAACGACCTTCGGGGTCGGCGTCCCCACCGTTCAGGGGCCGGGCTACTGCGGCCCGTGATACCGGCGACGTGTGCGACGGTATCACTAATTACTGGTACGGCGGCCCCCTGAAAAAGTGCATCGCATAGCGAGTCAGATGGCAGCAGCCACATTGTCTGTTCGGCATCATGTCGGCTTCCTCCCCGGCCTACTCGCGTCGTGCTTCCGACCAGTCGGAAGCCCTCGCTCCTTGAGGCCGGAGGCTCCGCCTCGAAAGATGCTGAGTTACTTGAGGATAGTGGGTATACTGCTCTCGCCGAGATCCGCGATGATCTCTTCAAGTTCCGCTTCCAGCGATTCCATGCGCTCTTCGAGCTCCGCAAACCCGTCTTTGGTTTCGAGTTCTGACCCGGCGTACTCGTTTTGGAGGATATCGTACGTTTCGGCCATCCCGTTGTACTCGGTGATAAGCTGTTCGTAGCGATCCTTGAGCAGCACGCGCTCAATGGCGTCCAGCAGTTCATCTTTGGAGACAGATTTCGTGAGATAGCCATCAATCGGCAGATCGATAATATCCGTATCGGGATCGATTGCGGAGACGATGATGACCTGAAAATCGAGATCCCAGTCATCGATTCGCTTGATCACGTCGTCGCCGGCCATCCCCGGCATCCGTCGGTCTAGCAGTACCACATCGGTGTCTGGTCCCAGTTTTGACAGTGCTTCTCCACCGCTGGTTGCGATGTCTGCGTCGTAGTGACCGTCGAGATGGAGCGCGTACGATTTCGCCAGTTGCTCCTCGTCGTCGACGATGAGGACCGTCTCGTCGCCGTCATCGGACATATCTCCGAATCAGCCCAAGCTATCAAAAGTCTTGTCTCTCTATCTCTCCGGTTGTCGTCCTCATAGCTATTTTTGCAGTCGCCGGCCAACTGACCAGTATGGAGTCATCGCTTCGGGCCGGGGTCGCACTCTACACAGCCGGTGACTATCATGCAGCCCACGAACCGTGGGAAGAGGCGTGGCTCGACTTGCCCGACGGCGACGATGAACGCCTGCTGCATGGACTGATTCAGTTCACTGCGGCCATTCACCACGCGCGACAGCGCAACTGGTCGGGGGCTGTCGGACTCGCGGCACAGGCCCAGACCTATCTGGTCCCGATTCCGGCGACCCACCACGGCATCGACACCGAGGCGGTGAGCGTAGCACTTCGTCAACTCGAAGCCGACCCAGAGCGGGTCGAACGTGAAGCTGTGCCGCCCCTACTGTACACCGGCCGGCCGTTGACCGCGGCCGATCTCGGTATTGATGGGATCACCACTGCTGCCGCTGCCGTCGCTGACGAATACGATCCCTACGACGCAGCCATCATCGAGTCCGCTCTGGACTACGCCCGCGAGGAGGCGACAGGCTCACAATCGAAATTTATCGGCTTACTGGCGACGTTCGTCGACGACCGCAATCACCGAGCTATTGTCTACGACCGGCTTCGACAGCATGTCGAGCGACGACAGGCGAAAGCCGAGGACGTATCCGGGCTTTTCGACTGACAGGTTGTGACCTGTCTGTGTCGCCTCGGTCGTCGCGCCGCGTCGGTACCACCTCAAAGTATCCTGTACTCGTCCATGCTGTTTTCAGTCAATGCTAAACGAGTGAAACGGCGTTAATTGGGTGAAAATGGGTGAAAGAGGCGTTATATTGGCTGAATTCGACTCCACGGACAACTCGGTCTAAGTAGGATTCTGCCAATTACCCAGATGCAATGAATCGACAATCGATCCTCGCAATTGGTGCGGCACTGCTGTTGCTCGTCGGCGCGATGCCGACGGTCGCAGCCGCCGCGCCCGCGGATGTACCGACAGATAGCCAGACGGACGACACGCGATCAGTTGGGCCAAGCGGCGGCCTGCCGGGACCAGTCCCGGACTTTGTGAGCAGTATCCACGACACGATCAGTAGCTTCCGCAACGGCGATATCGCCGACCTGGGTGAGGCACTGAAGAACACCCTCGCAGACGAGGGACCTGCCGATACAGCTACC
>JAQCMZ010000375.1 GCA_028274825.1 Haloferacaceae archaeon | reverse complement strand
TATATTCCTGGGAGTCGCGCAACAACCTAACTGGACTTGACCAGATCCGCAAACTAGAACAGCGATACGCAGTCGAGCGATCCACCAGTGAAACCACCGAGGAGTGACGACCGGTCGATGGGAAAGTTGTTTTCAGGGCTGCTCACGTCTGTCTGATATGATCGGGACACGAACATGGTGGTTGAAACAGGGAGGTCTCATCGTGACGACACTCGGAGGATTCCTGGTACTGGCCGGTGGCTACGGCTTTTGGATTCAACCTGGCGTCCGATCTGCGGCTGTTCTCCTCGTCGGTCTCGCCATCACCGTCGCCGGAGGTGCCGCTTGGCGTCGACTCGCGAGTCAAGACTCCGTCGAAAAACTTGAAGATGCAATCTATGGGCCAGAGGCTTAAATCCACACCTGGAAGTGTGTCCTCGGGATTTCTTGACTGACTGTGACAGAAAGCTAACGGAAGCCCACCCCTTCAGGGGTGAGAGGCGGTCTAAAGCTCAACCATCTTACCCTGTCTCGTTTCGCTCACACCCGTACGTCCTAGCTGAGTTCGCTCATTGTGGGTGGGGCTTGTCAGTGCCCTCATCTGTAACTTTAATCTCGATAGTTCAGGAGATTGGCTCCACAAATAAGTAAGGCGAGTGCCCCGAGACTTGACCTCGGCTATGAAGCCAACCGATAATTGTATGAAATTACACTACGAAACAAAACGCACGGTCAGAGAACTCTCACAGACGGGTTAGGGACCGTCATCTAACGCTAAGTGTGGCACATATGCATCTGTGGTACCTCTCACGACCCACGCCTTTGCCGCGGGGCGACGAGTGCTATCTGGCGAGGCGAAGCCGCCAACCAACACGGACGGACCGAACGTTCGGGTGGTGATTTCACCGACTGCGAACGCGGAAGATTGAGAGGAAGTTCAGCCGCCTTCGGGTGCGGTGGGAGCCGAAACAGCGAGGCCTCGGGGCTTGCCCCCAGAGTATTTCACCATGTCTAGCCGGTATCTGTGACACTGTGCAAAGGTTTAATTCTAACTGGCGTCGCTGTGTGGCTGTGCAAACGAACAGTATGGATCCAGAAGCGCTGTTATCTGCCCTCACTAACGAGAATGTCGCTGAGACAGTTGGTGACGAGGTGCGACTCACTAACGCGTTCCGCGAGCGACGCGGACAGATTCAGAGCGCGTTCTCTGCAGGCGAGCGAAATCTCGATGAGATAGAATCTGCCTGCAAGATGGTCGCGACGGAGGTCGGCGACCATCTCGTCTTAACGGCTGCCGCTATCGCCGACATTGCGGGATTTGACCCAACACCGGCAGCGGCGAGCGCTCTCGCACTGACGCGGATTGAAGAGCCGCTAAGAGACGAGGGTACACCTGAAGGGTTCACCGCGATTCGAGGCGAGGAGATCAAAGCGTTCCTCGCTCGCAACCCGGAGAGCATCCTCTATTTTTGGGGACGAGATTGTGACCCTTGCTCGGTTGTTAAAACGGATCTGGAGGAATTGCAGGCAGAAGCCCAGATTCCGGAGAACCTCGGGTTAGCAGCTGTCTGCGGTGACGACTGTTATGAGCTAATCAACGAGGAATACGACGTAGTAGCCGCGCCGACGACTGTTTTCTGTGCGAGTGGCGAACCTGATGCCCGACTCACCGGTGCACATCAGAAAGCGACGGTAGCCTCTGAGATCGACATGATTACTGGCGACTGACAGCTATCGATAATTGTCTACCAATTGCAACGATTAGGAACAGTAGGTTATATAATGCTGTGAATAAATTAATACGTACATGGTAGATAGTGACATTGACGCAGACGCAGATCGCGTCTCGCGGCGACGCATTCTCGAAGGATTAGGAGTCGCTACAGCTGGCGCACTGGCAGGGTGTACTGGCGATGAGAGTGGTGGCGATGGTAGTGGTGGCGGTGATGAGGGTGCTAGCGCTGGCGAGCGTGTCCCGACTATAGAGCTTGAGTACTGGTCCGACATGGGATCGTACACACAGGTGTTCGAAGGGTCGCTGCCGGGGATTACGAACAACATAGAGGAGCATCTCGGCCTCTCGGTCGAGACGGTTCCAGTTGCGTTCACGACACAGATTAACAATAATTTCCAGGACAAGCGAACTCACGATATATCCTACTGGACCCATTCACTGGCTCCGGACCGTCTGGACCCATTTGAGTTCACATGGCGATTCAACGCTACGTGGGCTGGAGCCAACGGGAGCGGGAATCCAAATAATTACGCTGACTGTACCCACTCACTCGCGGCACTGAGACAGGGAGAGGCGACGAGTGAGTCTGAGCGGAGGGAACTCACTAACGAAGCGTTCGGCAAGATGTCGGAGGATATCGGCTCGATTCCGGTCGCACAGATCCTTCGCTTTGGCGCTTACGACAATGACACGGTCACCGCCAACTCGCTCGGGAGCGCTGGACTCCAACTTACTGGCTATCGGTCGGTAATCAACTCAGAGACAAGCGAGGAGGCACTGAATATAAATGCGAATCCAGTGACCTCGGAAACCCGAACACACCTTGTCATCAACTCAACGCAGGCGCTGTCGGTGTGGAACCACTTGTTCTACTCCACGCTGACTGAGTATAATGAAGACTACGAACTCGAAAACGTACTCGCGGAAGATTACGAAGTTCGCGATGATGGAACTACATTCGAGGTCTCGCTCCGCGAGGACATGCAGTTCCACAACGGCAACGAAATCACCGCGGAGGATGTCAAGTGGACCTTCGAGTTCATCTCTGACAACGCCTCCAATTACCCGAAGGCTAGCCAGCCGCCATACGAGAGTATCGATGTTATTGACGAGAAGACAGTTATATTCAACACGAGCGAATCGTTCCTGCCGCTGATCACGCGGATCTGGCCACGGTGGGGTGTCATGCCCAAGGACGTCTGGCAGAGCTCCGGTGCTGAGGAGAACCCGCGAGATGTCGATCTGGACCCCATTGTTGGCTCCGGGCCATACAAGATTACGAACTTCGAGCAGGGACAGATCATTCAGGCAGAACCGCACGACGGCCACCCAAGGTTCAGCCCGAGCCAACCGGTCAATGTGAATATCTTCCAGGACTCTCAGTCCGCCTTCCGTGCGTTCCAGAACGAGGAAATCAACCTCTTCCTGAGCGCGCCGGTTGGCATTGCGAACGAAATTCGAGAGACGATGGACAATGCTGAAGTCGTCCCCACGAACGGGTACCTTCCGTACGTGTTTTACCCGCAGATGAGTCACGGTCCGTTCCAGCACCGAGAACTCCGGATGGCTTGGTCGCAGGCAATCGATCGTAACGCAGCAAATCAGACCGCACTGTACGGCGACAGTGAACCGCTTCTGCACTCCTCGGCCGTCACCCCGAAGCACCCGTGGTACGCGGGCGATGAGAACCTCACACAGATTGCCGAGACAGCAAGTTCTAATCCTGAGGTCGCTCGTGCAGCCCTCACGGACGCAGGCTATAGCTTCGACGGGGACGGAAACCTCCGCTATCCCGAAGATATCGATCTTGGGCCGCAATGGCCTGAGGGGAGCCAACCGTCCGAACAGCCCGATGCCTTCCCCTGTATGGACGAACTGCAGCAGTAATCTCCTAACTCTTTCACGCCGAGTATCAATTCCGTGCGACGCGGGCTTTTTCAGCGATAATCAGACTGCATAGCGAGCACATTCCACGTCAGATCGCGGGCTTCAAGCCGAAAGCATTCGGTGTTTTCATGCGCTACTATGACAGATTTGAGTGTACTGATCAACCGACGACAGCCGCCTGGAGCCTCGCGCTGAAAGCCACAGTCTCTCGTTATCACAGATTCTGAAGATATTCACCCGATTTCGAGCGCTTGTCTCTCGTGGACATCGGGTTGGTTCGGTTGCTCTCTGCGGTGTCAGGGTGTCCGTCAGATTACCGTGTCACGCTCAGCAAGCCCTCTCTGCCGATCATGAGGCACTATCGCAGCGGAATCAGGCCAACGCCCACAGCTGTCGCCGTGTGTTGAAGCTGACACCGCCACTGAGCGACGCCACTCCGGTGAGAGGAGGTCACATCGACAGTATTCAATCGCCGTTCGTCAGAACGAATCGAGCCATTCCACCGGCGGAGCCGCCGGCGATCCCCTCTAGCACAAACAGCGGGACGCCAAGCGGTGAGGCGACGATAGTGGCCACAGTCGTTTGCGTCCCGGGTGGAGCGTTCATGACGACAGATGAGCCACCAAACGCGACAGCAGCCGCCGCAGAAACGACGAGAATTCCGGCGCTTCCGGCCGCGAGCATTCCGTGGTACCCGCCCGCCCGCCAGTCGGCCTCGGTATTGGGATTCGTGACCCACCCAGCGACAACTCCAGCGACGAATCCCGAGGCGCCGACGATACTGACGCCTGCAACGAAGCCAAGAGTCACCCAGGCCGGCGCAGAAACGAGGACGGCTGCGAGAGTGCCGAACCCGACAGCGTTCCAATTGATCATATTTCTGTTTTGACGGAAGGGAGTGAAAAGCGACTCTTCTCAGTCACCATCAATAGCGACGCGGGGATCAATCACGCCGTAGAGAAGGTCAACGAGATAATTTCCAAAGATGACCCACACAGCCACCAGGAAGAAGACGAACTGGACGACCGGGTAATCGCGGAACAACACCGCGTCGACGAGGAACTTCCCGATCCCGGGCCAGTTGAACACGAGTTCGACCAGCACCATCCCGCCGATTGCCCGCGTCATCGACACTGGGAACAGCGTGATGACCGGCAGAGAGGAGTGTTTCATGATATGGCGCAGCTGCGTCCCCTTGGCAAGCCCCTTGATCCGGTGATAGTAGGCGAAGTCTTGTCCGGACACCTCGACGACGCTAGTCCGCATCACCAACGACGGCAGGTACAGGTATCGTAAGACGATTGTCGCGAACGGCAGGATATAATGCATCCAGAAGTCTCGCGTCGTGTACATCGCGAGACTCGACGGGTCCTGACCGAGTGTGGACCGTGCCGACGGCGACAACATCCCGGATGATGGGAAGATGTTCAGCCAGCCGGCGAACACGATGATCATGAGGATGCCAAGGAAGAAAGACGGCACCGTCCCGAACACGGTGACCGGGATGAGACCGTATTTTTCCAGCTTCGACCCAGGGCTCGAGCCCATCAGCGCGCCGTAGATTGACCCAACGACATACGCAGTCGTGATGGCGGGACCCACGAGAATGAACGACGTGATGATCCGGTCGCTGGTCAACTCTACGACAGGCTGGCCGAACCGGAACGACGCTCCCATATCGCCCACGAGGAGGTTCAGCATATATCGCTGGTATTGGATATACAGTGGGTCGTCGAGACCCCACTTTTCACGCAGCGCTGCCAATTGTTCGGGGTCAGCCCCGGACTGTGCGACGAAGTCGACAAAACTCCCCGGCATCAGCCGGAAGAAGACGAACAGGCCCGACGCGACGAGAAACACCAGTCCCGCGGTGATGGCCGTCCGTTCGACGAAGTAGCGTACTTTACTCATTGTGCTGTTATTGTGTTGTTATTCGGTTAGTCATCGCTCGCCACAGGGGGCTCTCCCCCAGGGTCTGTTCCGTCGGCCACGTCGCCGACGACTTTCTCGTGGTCGTAGTAAATGTGACACGCCACTTCACGCTGTCCGCCGTCCATTTCCCAGTCAATTGGAGAGACATCACAGATATCCATCCGCTCGGAACAGCGGTCTTTGAATCGACAGCCGCCGGGTAGGTCGATTGGATCGCTCGGAGTGCCAGTCATATCGGTTCGTTCCCGCTTGACGTGGGGGTTCGGAACAGGGATGGCCCCGATGAGCGCCTGTGAGTACGGATGTTTGGGGTCGTCGAGTAATCGCTGTGTCGGCGCGTTCTCGACGAATCGACCGAGATACATCACATTCACGCGCTCACAGACGTACGACACCGTCGAGAGATCGTGTGAGATGTACAGCATGGAGACGCCGAGTTCGTCCGTCAGGTCACTCAACAGATTCAGAACGGACGCCTGTGTGGAGACATCGAGCATCGACACTGGTTCGTCGGCAAGGATGACATCTGGCTCGAGGACGAGCGCCCGTGCGATGGACACACGCTGTTTCTCGCCACCGGAAAGTTGGCTGGGGAGTCGGTCGAGATACTGTTCTGGTGGATTCAATTCGGCGCGTTCGAGTGCCTCGTGGACGCGTTTTTGTTTGTTGCCGACATTGTGAATCTCCAGCGGCTCCATCAGCGCCTCCCTGACGCTGAGTTTGGGGTCCATCGAGTTGAACGGGTCCTGGAAGATAATCTGAACCCGTCGGCGAAACTCCTTCCAGTCGGCTTTATCGAACTCGGACACAGGTTTCCCGTCAAAAATCAATTCACCGTCAGTGTGATCGTGAAGCCCCATCAGCGTCAGCAGCAGTGTGGTCTTCCCGCATCCGCTCTCGCCGATCACGCCCTCGACCTCGTTGGGCATAAGCTTCAGATCCAGGCCGTCAACGGCACGGATGCGCGGTGGCTCGTTGCCACGGATGTAGTTCATTGTAGCCGAGATGATACTCGTCTCCTGGTCGAAGTGTTTCTCTAGATTGCGAAGTTCTAGCAGCGGTTCCGTCTGGCTCATATAGGGATTCCTCCGTTCATATTAGTCACTCACTGTCGATTCCTCGCGGACGGAATCGAGATACTCCGATGCGAGTTCCCCCATTTCGTCGTGGCGAATACAACCGACCTCGTGGTCTGTGTCGCCTACGTCACTCTCGACGAGCGGTGGGGCCGCCTCCCGGCAGGCCTCTTCGGCCCAGGGACAGCGGTCTGCGAACGTGCAGTAGGAGACCTCTTCCCGGAGTTGGGGCGGCTGACCCTCGATAATCCCGAGATCGCGGTCGGGAAACCGAATGTCCGGGAACGCCTGCTTCAGCATGATGGAGTACGGGTGTCGCGGCATATCGAAGACGTTCTCGACTGACCCAGACTCGGCAACCTGTCCGCCGTGAAGCACAGACATCGAGTCACACGTTTCGAAAACAACGCTAATGTCGTGGGTGATCATCAGCATGCTCACATCTTCTTTCTCTTTGATGTCGTCGAGGTATTTGAGGATCTGGTCTTGCATGATCACGTCAAGCGCCGTCGTTGGCTCGTCGGCGATGATCAGCGACGGTTCGAGGAACAGCGCCAGCGCGATGATGGCACGCTGTTGCATCCCGCCGGAAAACTGGTGGGGGTAATCGTTGATACGCTCTTCGGGCAGACCGACGACTTCGAACAGATCTTTGAACCGGTCGAGTGCTTCCTCCTTGTCCCAATCTGTGTGTGTCTGCGCCAGTTCGATGGCCTGGTCTGAGAGTTTCATGATCGGGTCGAGACTGTTCATCGACCCTTGCGGGATGAGTGAGATCTCCTTCCAGCGGATCTTCTCGCTCAATTCCGTCTCAGAGTAGTCCTGGATCGGTGTCCCCTTGTATCGGATCTCGCCGCCCGCGACGCCACCGTTGCGATCTAGCCCCCCAATAATCGACTTCGCAAGCGTTGATTTCCCTGAACCACTCTCGCCGACGAGACCGTAGTACTCGCCCTGGTCGATTTCGAATGTTGCGTCGGTCACGGCACGCACCGGTTCGCCCTTGGTTTCGTAGTGGATATCAAGACCGTCGATTTCGAGAATTGGATCAGACATTATGTTTCTTGAAGCTCGCTTCCGATTTGGCCCTGACTCACACGCTCATAGCCCCGGCCCAGCAGAAACGTGCTCAGCACAGTGATGGAAATCAGGATCCCAGGCGGGATTGACCACCACCAGGCTGACGAGAGGAGCCCGGAACTGTACGCGTTCCGGGTCATAATTCCCCACGATGGAATGAACGGGTTCGACACCCCGATGAACGCGAGGCCTGCCTGGAAGATAATCGCGAACCCGACACCAAGCGAGAAAAACAGGATAGCCATGCTCGCGATGTTCGGCACAATGTGTTTGAAAACGATACGCGGCGTACTCGCGCCGACAGCCTTCGCAGACATGATGTATGGCCGTTCTTTGATCTGAAGCACCTGAGATCGTAACACCCGGGCATTTCCGCGCCACAGAATCACGCCGATGACGAAGATCGTCGTCCAGAATCCGACGCCGGCGAATGCAACGAGGACGATAGCGAACGGGATGAGCGGAACACCGTACACGAAGTCGGTGAACCGCATCAACAAGGACTCAACACGACCGCCTACGTATCCGGCCGTGACGCCGATGCTCATGCCAATACTGATAATCATACTCCCGCCGACAAGGCCGGTGACAACTGTCGGCCGCGCCCCGTATACGATGCGGGAGAACACGTCCTCACCCCGCTCTGTCGTCCCGAGCCAGTACTCGCTCCCGGGGGATTCGAGCCGCGCGAGTTGACCACTCTGGTAGAACTGCTGCGCGTCATATTGATGTGGCGCGAGTTCTGGGCCGAAGACACCGAGAAACAGAATAGACGAAAGCGTGACGAACGCCACACTCGTCACATTGTCACTCAAGAGTAGTTTGATACCCCCGACAAGATTCCTGACAATGTAGTGGTCAGCAGTACGTTGAATCACCCCTCTTTGTCCGACAGTCTCTGACACGCTCAGTTGTTCGTCAATCACATTAAAAATCCTTACGGACAAATCTTTGTCTAACCTGACTGGATTCTACCAATATCGCCACGTATCCGCTAGTATCGTGGGTTAATATAACTTTTATACTATCATATTTAATATGCTTACAACGAAAATGTCACCAGACGAAACTATGCTGACGCATCTGGCAGGCGGGACACACTATTTTTCTGCGGAAAACCACATGCAAACAGCCGGCAGTGCTCGCCGAGTTTTGGCCTCTTTTCACGGCCAGACCCGTGGAGTCTATCACTGCGGGCAGGAGTCATTGGGACGTACTACTTGCAAATGGTGTCACAGAAGCAGAAAGTCCAACACGAGAACACGGAAGCCTCGTCCTCAGGTAACGACCCGCACTAGCGGTAAATGAGTAGGGTGAGGTGAACCGCCTCGGGGTCAAGCCCCGAGGCTTCCCGTGGGTTAGTCGGACACTCCCATCCGACCATCGGCCTGATAGCCTCGAACGGTCGGGTGGGTCACGGTCGGGGCGTCCACGGCCCCCGATGCCCGCCGTCGCACCTTCCGAACAACGGGAAGGCTGTTGAGAGCAGGCACATTCCAATCGAGTTTCTTCACGCCTTTCACGGCGGTGGTGACGCTTGCACCACGGTCGCTGTGGTCTTGATGAGAACACGACCGACAGTTGAACCGTTTCTTGTGACGGTTCGCACGTTCCGTGTGTCCGCACATCGGACACCGTTGGCTCGTGTACTCGGGGTTAATCCACGCGGTCGGAATCCCCTTGAATGACGCCTTGTACGATGTATAGAACTGTAGGGCGCGGAACGGGAGGTGGTGTAAGCGTCGGTTCATCCGCGTGCCGTAGTCGATACTGTCGCGCATCTCTTTGAGGTCTT
>JAQCMZ010000369.1 GCA_028274825.1 Haloferacaceae archaeon | reverse complement strand
ACACAAGTCATTTGTCTCGGTAATCCAAACTAAAACTGATATGTCACAGGAGTTTCCAGGCTATGTCGATTTAGATTATGAAGCAGGAACTGGTGAGGCACCGGAAGAGTATCCGACGGTAGAGGATAAAATCGAGCAGGCTGTCGAAGTGACAAGAAAGGCGTTAGACACGTACGAAACCCCCGCTGTGATGTGGACGGGCGGAAAAGACTCGACACTTACGCTATATTTCATCAATGAGGTGGCCCGGGAGTACGGACACGACGCGCCAGTCGCGGTGTTTATCGACCACTTCCAACACTTCGATGGAATCACTGACTTCACCGAGCGATGGGCTGATAAGTGGGATATCGATCTCAACTACGCTCGTAACGAAGACATTGGATCATATGTGGCTGAACACGACCTTTCACCGGGTGATGAGATTCCCGTGGACGCGCTAGATGAGCACAATCAACGCCATATCCGAGAAATACTCGAGTACGACGACGACTCGTTCCCATTCCTTCTGGACACGTACGTCGGCAACCACCTTCTCAAGACGGTCGCGCTCAACGACGCGATTACCGAACTCGGGATTGACGGGATTATCTCCGGCGTGCGCTGGGACGAACAGGAAGCGAGAGCCGGCGAGACGTTCTTCTCGCCACGCCACGACCCAGACACGTATCCACCTCACGACCGTGTCCACCCGATTTTGCAGTTCGAAGAGCGTGATGTCTGGGACACCTTCTGGCAGTTTGTCGTTCCGGACAGTGTCGAAGCATATCCTGACGAGGGGTACGTGCCTGAGTCTGCCGAAGACCTCCCTGACGGGGTCGAGCAGGCTGACGTGCCAATCTCGCCGAAATACTTCGCTGGCTTTCGATCACTCGGATCAGAAGTGTCGACTGACAAAACCACCGACGAACCCGCCTGGCTACAGGACCTGGAGTCGACCACCGAGCGAGCCGGTCGTGCTCAAGATAAAGAAGACCTCATGGAGCGACTCCGCGATCTCGGATACATGTGACTCCGCCTGCGAGCCGTCGCCCAACCCCTCGTGTCACCGTGGTCGGCGTCCAGACTGACGGTCCGTGAATTGGTCGTCGTTCGCTGTCGGCCATCTGTGAGTCCTGTCGAAGAGACCGACACTCTGGAGCGGTGCTCGGATTTCCGTCGTCCGGACACAGGTCGATTTAATCGGATTCAGCGTTATATTTGAGCGTGAAGCGAACTTCTCGACGGAAAGTGCTTCGCGCGGGAGTCTGCCTCGCAGGTGTGGTGTCTCTTTCGGGGTGTGGCGGCGACGAACGCGACGAGTCTGGCAGGGATGAGTCGACACCACTAGAGTCAAATACTGTATCAGCGGCGACAGAGGAGCCGTCAGATCGCAGTCCCGGCGACGGTATTCCAGGCGTCAACGATGGGATAGTGACTAATCCCCGTCGGCTGGCGTCGGCTCACGAGGAGCGATTGACCACCCGGTCGGGGCGTCTCTCGGAAACGCGAACCGAACTCGACATGCGAACTGGGTTCGAGATTCAAAGCGGGAGCATCCACGCGAAAATCGATGGGGACCGGATTCTCGCGGAAATCCGAGGCCGCGAACACAACGGCTCACCGCAGGTTTCACTGCGGCAATTATACACTGAGGATAATCGGCTGTATCTCCGTGATACGTTCGCCAGCGGACCGTCTGATCGGCAGTCGGAGGCGAGACGGTTCGATCGGACCGAGACCGTGGTCGCGCGCACTCGCCTGACCGGCCGCCAGAGGCTGTTCCGCCACCTCGAAACGGCAAAAATCACAGAGAAAGCCACCCCGGGAATCGTCGGCGTCGGTACAGAATACGAGAGCCAAGAGATGTTTGGCACCGTCCGCGCGTCGGCTGATATCGAACAGTCCGGTCTCTGTCGTCGATGGACGGTCTCTTTTGATGTCAGTGCAAACGATCATCATCACCGGCGAAACTACCTTGGCCATCTCACCGATGTATTTGATACTGTCGTTGAGCGTCCCGACTGGGTTAGAGATCTTCTCTGAGCCGCTTTGTGTGCCGTATCGTGGATCCTCTGAAGAGGCTGATCGATTGCATTTACCCGCCGAAGAGCTACTATGCGTAGGAACTGACCTGAGACCTCAGTTATGACAGTTCTGTGACGACCCGTGTTCGACTTTATTACCCTGACTGCCCAATGTGAATTCTACAGAGTATCTACTCTTGAGCTTGCTCCACTGAGCCGTCGTGGGATTCGGCCGTGTGGAACCCGTGCTCGTGCTCGCACTCGTCCTTGTGCTTGCGCTCGCGCTCATACTCACGCTTTCGCGAGATGCCCTCTGGCTGTCACCATGCGGGTTCGCTGACGCACGGTCGGCCACACGCGGTCTCTGTGTCGGCGTGGCGGGTTAGAACGTGGTGCCCGCTGGGTTGTGCTTCACCAGAAGCAGCACTCAGGAATGTTCAATACCACACACAGCGGGTCTGGCTACTGGATCGCCCCCATTCTCCTCTCCCTCTCGTTCCAGCCGAGGGTGTGCTGCGGTCTGACCGCTACTTGTCGGGCTGGGACGGCGTGTAAGGTGGAGTGAGACACACTGAGTGCCGTGCCGTGGTGAGCGTGAGCGCAGTCTCCGTCTCAACCTGTCGGACATCCCAACACACGTTCTGTGTTGTGAATAGGGCGTAGATGTGGCCTGTGCGTGACACGGCGGTCGCGTCGGCTCGTGTCGGCTTTATTCCATCCGTCGGTGGGATTTTGCCGTGAGTTTCGTAATCGAATCAAAACCCTGGTAATTATTCTGAACAAACTCTGAAACGGCTACGTTCCGAGTCTGTTTCCAGGGTCGACTGGTTTCACCGCTGCGTATTTCTGGTGAGCGCCCAACCCGTCATGAGTCGGATCTCTTGTCGAGTGCAGGGCGGAATTGATCAAACTCATTTTGCCATTACCGACCACTGATGCCGTTTGGAACTCATCTGTGTGGGAACGGGAGCCAATCTCCAGGCTTTTTCACCGGCTGTCCCAGTCGTGTGAATATGACCGATAAGACTGGGGCGTGGGTGAGTCTATTTTCCGGTGGAAAAGACTCCTCATGGGCTCTGTACAGCGCTCTTCAAACTGGATTAAATGTAGAGCGGTTGGTTACGGTTCACCCGACCGAAGACTCGT
>JAQCMZ010000366.1 GCA_028274825.1 Haloferacaceae archaeon | reverse complement strand
ACGAGTGAGACACCGGTTGGAATCTGGGTTGCTTTTGCCGTGTCGGGAATTACCGCTGCCGTCACGGCTGCCACGTGGTTCGAACTCGGGAACTGGCGTGGGGCGAATATTACCGACCAGGGAGGCGCCGAACCCCCAGAGCCGACTAGCGACGAGAACCGCCCCAGAGGCGTGGCGCCCGGCACGCCAGAGTCTGACGACGCTGACCCAGGGACGACGACAGACGATTGACGGACGTGACCACTTCTCTGGGAGGTAGTGAGTGGTCTGCGTCGCTCGCGTATTGACGGACACTGTCTGATCCGGTCACGGGTTTGCAGCCGCGAGCAGGGTTTCTAGTGCTCCTTCCGTTTCGAGTGTTTCAATTGCCTGATACACTGAGGTAGCTGCCTCCGCAGAAAGAACGGATTCGGCACAGGCGTGGAATTTCGCCCGCAAACGCTCTTCAGATATCGGATTATTCGGTGATCCCGGAGCATACCGCTCCTCGGTAGTGAATTCGGTGCCATCTCCCGTGGTGATGCTGAGTCGAGCCGCGTAATTCGCGAAGTCACCGCCGAACAGATCTGGCTGGAAGTCGCGATAGATTTTCGCCATCTGTGTCTCGGTTTCAGCCTCGGTTACGTACTCGTCGGTGAACTCGTGGATACCGGGGTCACGGTCTCGAAGGACAGCAGCCAGACAGAATTCGATCGAGAACTTTGCCTCGAGTCCGGTCTCGGGACTCTCGTGGTGCAACATCTCCGAGGCAGCCGGATCGAGTGTGACGGTGACTGATTCGATATCGTCCGTGTCGAGTTGCTGCTCGAGGAGAAGATTACGGAGCGCATCCATCGCAGCATGAGTAATAACGCCAGAGGGATACGGTTTGTAGCCGATATCGGCGACGGCCCAGTGGTCGCCGAGTCCGGCCGTGATTTCTGAGGGATCGTACGTGTCGCCCACGGTCATCGCCGCTCCGTAGCCGATGTCCCCCTCGAAGATGGCTGTATCTGCGGTGAATCCAGACTCCGCGAGCACAGTGGCTCGGACTCCCATCTGAGCCGCGTGACCCGGATGGAGCGGTTTCGTCATCGTGCCAAAGTTCTTTTTCAACGCGGACGACTGTGACGCGACCGTGCCGAGTGCGTGTTGGATTTCCGTCGCTGAGAGCGCGGCGAGTGACGCGGCAGCAGCCACAGCTCCGAAGCACCCGGCCGTGCCCGTACTGTGCCAGCCGGTATCATAGTGCGATGGATAGACGCTTTGCCCTGTCCGGTAGGCTGTCTCAACCCCGATAACGTAGGCGGTCAGGACGTCCCGACCGGTCGCCCCGACAGATTCGGCCATCGCGAGAGCAGCCGAAAATACGGGTCCAGTAGGATGAATCACGATCGATTCGAACGTGTCGTCATAATCGACCGCATGAGCGACGGTCCCGTTTGCGAGCGCCGCCCCCGCCGGACTTGCCGTGCCCCCGCCCAGCAGGGTTGCCTGCTCTCCCGGGAACATCGTCTCGACGTACGAGACAACGTGATCGCCTACCGCATGTTGTGACCCGTACAGCGACACGCCGACCATGTCCGTGATTGCCTCTTTAGCCTTGGTCTCGATGTCGGCAGGAATCTCTCCGAAGCTGGTCTGTGCGATGAATTCTGCAAGAATCCGTGTTTCACCCATGGGTCACAACCCGATTCATGAAAACTAAAACTATCGTCACGGTCGGATGAGTGGTCTCTCCGGGTTCAGGCGAGGGGATCTCACGGCACTGCTACCGAGATCTGAGACGACAGCCAGACGCCGCGCAGGAGAAGGCGAGGGTAACGCTAGCGAGATCAAGAACCGCTCAGGCTCAACCAAAGAGGCTTAGCGATACTGAGCTCTCGAACCACTCAATTGTGGTGAGATCACCGAGCACATTGACATCCTCCTCCGCGTGAACGCGGAGGAATCCTGAGCGTTGGAGATTTCAGGTTTACAGTCTCACCGAACCCCAGTACGGTGAGAATCCGTGTTGGGTTCGCGGACTGTGGCGGGTGGGACTGCTGGGAGTGCCAAGCCCCCGGTACTCCTCTCCTCTATCGTGTTCGGACTCCCAGCGTTGTTTTTACCTCGGGGAGTCCAGCAGACTTTGACGGACTTGGAGTTACTTTCTGTGGTGCGTACAGCAGTCGGGCACTGCATCGGTTCATTCTAGGAACCGACCGTTCACCTGACTGGTTCCGATTACTGTCTGATTGCTTAGGGCGGACAGGCCGCC
>JAQCMZ010000345.1 GCA_028274825.1 Haloferacaceae archaeon | reverse complement strand
AAGACGAGCGCGGCTCGTACCCGCTCCATCTCTTCAGCCCAATCAAGGACTTCTTCGAGTGTTGCATCCATATGAAGCCGGAGGAAATGTAGGACGGCGTGTTTCCAGCCGGCAACTCCGTTGCCGGCAGGATGGCTGATCTGCATCAGCGCAGCATCAGTAAGTTTTCGTGCGATCGAGACAGCTTGTTTGACGAAGCGGAAGAGAGTCTTTTGCACAGAAGCACTTCTTCCGCTTCATCTCAATCGTTCTAACGACTTACCCCGAGGCCGTCCGTGGATTCAATAGAACCATCCAATACAGTTCGGACCCACCGACACCGGCGAACGCGACAGGTTCGGAGAGATAGACGACAGCACCCGGATATCGGCCATTTGCTGTCTGGTCAACGAATCCTCGCGAAGACTAGGTGTGGGGGTGACCCCGTGTCTTCCCGTAGGAAGCCTCCCACCGGGAGGAGAACAGGGACGGGATGGGACGGGAACGGGAGATATGATGGGATATGATAGGGGTCTCCGGCTCCCTTACCGCTCTGATGACCCGTTGGCGATAGTCGTATGAGCACCAATAAGCGCACCTGCAAAATCGAGATCTTCGAGCCGTGTCGATCGGTCGATAATCGATTGCCGAATGTCTGCATTCTGGATAGTCACGTCTGGGAAAACGACTGAGTTGTCGACGGTCGAGTCGACGACTTCCGCCCCGGCCATAATCTGCACGTTCTCACCGAGGACCGTGTTGTGCAATTCGGCGTCCTCGTGAACTATGCATTCGCCGTCTAACGACCATTCGACGGCTGAGAGATAACTCTCTGGGGTTCCGATATCGAACCAGGCGTCGTCGAAACTGAACGCGTGGATCGGGTCGCGCTCCTGCAACCACTGAATCAACCACCCCGGCTCGTCGGGATTGTTATCACCTGTCAAGTATCTGTCCAACAGAGGCAACTGATCTGCAGTGAACGCATAACAGGCAATCGAGACGAGTGTGGTTTGTGGGTCCTCTGGTTTCTCCTGAAAATCGACGACACGGGTCCCGTCGAGTTCGACCAATCCGTACGACTTCGCGCGCTCTCTGGATCCGACATCGTACGCAGCTAGGCTCGCGGTCCCGGTTGACTCGAAAAAGTCAATGAACTCAGACAGATGGAAACTAATCAAGTTGTCACCCGCGACGACGAGGAGATCATCATCAATCCCCTCGCGATTGATGAGTTGAGTTAATGCTCCGATAACGCCGAATTTCTCAGTTTCAGTCTGTGTGTTCTCGACAGACAGCTGGGGTTTGTCGAAATCAGACTCAGACAGGTACTCGTCGAACTTGTCTCCAAAGCGTTCGTTCGTGCTCACGTAGACATCCTCGACTCGAGGGTCGTCTTCGAGGTCGGCGAGTATCTCGTCAATAACCGTCCGCTCACCGACGGGGAGAAACATCTTCGGCCGATTTTTTGTGATCGGCCAGAGCCGTGTTGCGTATCCCCCCGCGAGAACGACTGCCTTCATATTATGATTCTTCTGTACAACATACTAAGTCTCTTGTGATGGGATAATTCACTCTTCGCGCCTGTTGATCCGGACTCGGTGTGTACACGAATGTTACACGTGAATAGAACCCGCCCGGAACAGCGGCGATGGATGTGACACAACAGATACCGAGGGAGCGATAGCTTGCCAACACGGCGGCGAGACCAGCCCATCACCCACCTGCTCAGAGTGACACTTTCCGGCGTGAGCAACGACCCACATTCCCAGAATCCGGAATATGGCGATGTCACCGCCTCAGGGGTGTTCACCCAGATTGAAAACCACATTGCGTCTCGACAGCTGAGTCCCAGAAGAAGTATACTCGATCCTCGGATATAGGCTATATGGACACTGACACGACGCGTGAGCAGATTGCTGATGCACTCGAGTCTGAACCTGCCACGGCAGACGAACTCGCCGAACAGTTTGCTATCCCGACCCCGCAGGTGTACGAGCACGTACGTCACATCGCGCAGTCGTCGGATGGGAGCGTTGAGTTTCTCATAGCGCCACCTACCTGCGGTGATTGCGGGTTCGATGACTTCGACGATCCGCTCGGAAACCCCTCGAAATGCCCCTCTTGCCGCTCGGAGGCACTCGAAGGGGCAGCCTTCTTACTCGAGGAGACTACCTAACTGACACGCGAGACTTTTTGATCTCTGAAGAGGTGGGCATTCGCCTGTTCCGTCTCAATCACTCGCCAGCGTCACAGGAATCCGTCAGTGACGAGTCGATCGACGGCTTCGCGAAGCCGGTCTTCGCTGGCGGCATACGAGATTCGAGCGTAACCGGGAGCATTGAACGCACTTCCGGGGACGGTCGCGACGTGGCTTTCCTCGAGTGCTGCTTCACACCACGCCTGGTCGTCGTCGTCGACTGGCAGCATCATGTAGAAGGCACCATCCGGGTGCGAGACGTCAACACCGTTGTCTGCCAACAGATCGATCAAGATATCTCGACGCTCGCGGAACGACTCTCGCATCCGGTCGACCGCCTCGTCGGTGTTGTGAAGCGCTTCGATCCCGGCGTGCTGGACGAAATTCGTCGCACACGACACCGAGTGAGAGTGAATCTTCCCGGCTTGCCCGATGACAGACTCGGGGGCGTGGAAGTATCCCAGCCGCCAGCCAGTCATCGAGTACGCCTTCGAAAACCCGTTGATAGTGACTGTTCTGTCGCCCATTCCCTCGAAGGAGGCAAGTGACGCCTGTTCAGTCCCGTAGGTGACTCGGCCGTAAATCTCGTCAGAGACCACTATAATGTCATGCTCGACAGCCAGATCTCGCACACCAGCCATCGCGGCGTCCGAGTAGACGGCACCAGTGGGGTTAGACGGTGAATTGACGACCAGCATCTGTGTGTCATCAGAGACGGCCTCTCCAAGCGCGTCGAGTGCTGGTTCGAGTTGGAAGTCATGGGGTGTGGTATCTACCCGTGTAAGATCGCCACCAGCAATCTTGACCATCGCCTCGTAGGAGACCCAGGCAGGATCCAGGAGGACGACTTCATCGCCCTCACCGATGAGCGCCTGTACCGTCTCAAACAGTGCCTGTTTCCCTCCCGGTGTAACGATCAACTCTGACGGGTCAGCGTCGATCCCGTCTGCCCGAAGCTTCTGGGTGATCGCGTCTCGAAGTGCGGGGATACCGCTCGAGGGAGTGTATGTTGTATGACCGGCATCGAGAGCGTCTTTCCCGGCTTCGACGACATTTTCGGGGGTTGGGAAGTCCGGTTCCCCCACCGACAGATCGACCACGTCCACACCTTGTGCCTCTAATTCGCTCGCAAGATTCGAGACAGCGATTGTCGCGCTCGGTTCCACTCGTTCGACTCGGTCCGCAAATTGCGGAGTCATTTGAGAATCACTCATGCTGGCACCTCTCGTGCAAGATCGATCGCAGCCTCAACCGCTTCTGCACCCTTCTCGACTCGTTCACGCGCCTCTGCTCCTGACATGCCCGGACCGCTCACGCCGAATGTGACCGGTGTGTCCCGGTTCAAGCTGATATCCGTCAATTTCGCAGCGGTGGCATCGCCAATGACCCGATCGTGAGCTGTATCGCCCGTCACAATCGCGCCAACCACCGCGACAGCGTCAACACTCTCGCGACGAGCCAACCGGTCTGCTGCGAGGGGACTGTCATACACGCCCGGGACAGGTACTTCTTTCACGATCTGCGCACCGCGATCCGAGGCAGCTTCCCGTGCGGTCGCGGCCATCTTTGTCGTGACCGTCTCGTTGTACTGAGCGACCACCACGCCGAGGTCAACCATACGTATACTTCACTGACGATGTGGCATAGACCTACCGTTCGGCTCCGAGAGCTATCTGGAGGCTGGGTAAGGCCGTTCTCCTGGGGTCTGGCCCCGAAATCGGTCTTGAGAGTAGCTGAGACCCCTCCACCCGGCTGTCGACGGGCATTTATCACTCGCTCCGCTAGTATACTTATGAGTGACACTGCAACAGCGATAGTCGGCGGCGGGTGTTTCTGGTGTGTGGAAGCCGCGTTCAAAGAACTACCCGGCGTCCAATCAGCCGTCTCAGGATACGCTGGCGGCGACACAGTCGACCCGAGTTATCGTGCGGTCTGCTCGGGGTCGACTGGTCACGCGGAAGTCGTTCAGGTTGAATACGAGACTGACCGACTGGAGTTTCTAGACATTCTGCGAGTGTTTTTCACCGTCCACGACCCGACTCAACTCAACCGGCAAGGTCCCGACGTTGGGAGTCAGTATCGCTCGATTGTCCTCTGTGAGAACGATACCCAACAAGAGCAAACCCGAGAGTACATGGAAAAACTCGAATCAGAGGGCGCTTACGACGGCATCGTTACCGAAGTGACCCAACTGGAGACATTTTATCGTGCAGAATCGAAACACCAGGACTACTATGATAAAAACCCGAACGATAGATACTGTACCTATCACGCTGATCCGAAAATCCAGAAGGTCAGGGAGACGTTTGGCCAGGAGAGTGCCGAACAGCCCTCAGATTAGCTAGCCTACCTGTCGCGGTGGATCACGCTGTCGGATACTGACGGTACTCGGTCATTGCTGATATTCACCTCCGGTCGGAAAATCATGCCTCACCGACATGACGGTTTGAAACCGAGCGCGGTTTCCGGGCTACGCAGGGTGAGCGTCTCGGGATTCGTTGTAGAAAGAGTTATTCTTAATCAGTGTCAGTCCTCTGTGAGAATCACACCTGGTCTTGTTCGATGCGATCGATCGCTTCCAGCCCGAGGTCGACGACATCCTCGCTGAGCGATGCTGCGTCACGCAATTGCTCTGGGGTGTACCAACTCCACGACTCGGCTGGGGCCTCCTCAGGGGCGGGATCAACCTGCCGGGAGGGGACACTTGCGTAGTAGAGATGGTCGATGTGCTGATGACCGACGGATCCGTCGGGGTGAGTGTTAATATCGTGTAACATCAGATGATTTGGCTCCGGAATTCCGCGGCTATTCGGTCCGGTGACTGCTGTCGTGGGAGACGAGAGTGTGGGCTCTAATCCTGTCTCCTCGAGTGTCTCCCTGGTGGCCGTCTCGTGTGGTAATTCGTCGCGATCCACGTGTCCTCCTGGCGGAAGACGGATTCCTAATCGCTCGTGTTGATGTAGTGCCGTAGCGCCGTTGTTGACGATGTACGTTGTTGCCGTGAAGTGACGGGTCGTCTCCATGTGTCGAGATATTGTGACGGGGTCGATATCGGCGTTGTGGATTCGGCCGGGTCCTGGCGCCTGCAGTCTCACACGCACACCCGGATAACGAATCGTGCAGATAGCCGAATGAACATTATCTTCGACAAATAAATTATTAGATTCCTATCTGGTGTCTGATTACACTCACTCAGCTCTGCACGTGTTGTGGGAAAATCACGTTCTCACACACCCAACTCAACTCAGCGAGCTCGATACACTCGGCTGCACCCGAAAGAGACCACGACAACACCCCTATTTTCTTCAGCAGTGATCTCGCGAGGAGCCAACTGAGTTCCGGGAGCGGGAGCACAATTAAAATTCGTATACGTCATTGGACGCGTGCACAGTGAGAACAAATCGGGCTGAAACACACATCACGGTGTTTAGTGTGGGCGCTGCGAGACTACTCCTAATCAGGTAAGAATTTACTACAAGACGACCGCGAGCGACTGTTAGCCAGCTACGCGAGACCGGTGGGTTTTGACTAGTGTAACATCAACGGACCAGCACAGTCACGGCAGAACAACCCAGATTCTCAACAGCGAACGGCGAGGTTACACACCCTACCGATGAGACACTGTCACGGCATCTGAATCTGTTCTTCGGCCTCAAGGAGTTCGTGATATCGGTTTCGGATCGTCACTTCCGAGATATTTGCGACCTCACTCACTTCACTCTGCGTCACCTTCTCATTAGTGAGAAGCGAGGCGGCGTACACGGCTGCTGCCGCCAGTCCGACCGGAGACTTCCCGGAGTGAACGCCTTGGTTTTTCGCGGTTTTCAGCAGTTTACGTGCCCGACGTTCTGCCTCTTCGGAGAGGTCAAGATCGGAAGCGAACCGCGGCACGTAGCTTTCGGGATCGGCAGGCTGGATCTCCAGGGACAGTTCTCGAACGATGTATCGGTACGTGCGAGCGATTTCGTCTTTCTCGACGCGCGAGACGTTTGCAATCTCGTCGAGACTCCGGGGTGTGCCAGCCTGTCGTGCGGCTGCATACAGAGAGGCGGTAGCGACACCCTCAATCGATCGTCCCGGAAGGAGGTCTTCATCAAGCGCGCGGCGATAGATGACGGAGGCAGTCTCCCGGACATTCTCAGGCAGTCCCAGTGCGGAGGCCATCCGGTCGATTTCACCGAGTGCTTGCTTGAGGTTGCGTTCTTTCGAGTCACGGGTCCGGAACCGTTCGTTCCAGGTGCGGAGCCGTTGCATCTTCTCACGCTGACGAGATGACAGTGATTTTCCGTACGCATCCTTGTCCTGCCAGCCGATATTTGTCGACAGACCCTTGTCGTGCATCATCTTTGTCGTCGGAGCACCGACACGGCTCTTTTCGTCTTTCTCCTTGGCGTCGAAGGCACGCCACTCGGGGCCATGATCAATTTCGTCTTCTTCGACAACGAGCCCACAGTCAGAACAGACTGTCTCACCGTGTTCGGTGTCCGTTGCGAGCTGGCCACTACACTCCGGGCACTCGATGGACTCGCTTTCTTGAGTCTCGGTCTCGTCTTCGGCGGTTTCTCGTTCGCCAGTGTAAGTTCTCACGTTGTCACTCATTCGTAAACGGAGGTGGTACCCGAGAGAGGTGACTCGGATATAGTTTCCTGTACTTGATATAGCGTAGGACAACATTTATACTTTGCCCAAAATTAAGCACAAAACAATGGCTGTGATAGCAAGACTGCGTCGGGGTGAAACTAGTACCGATTGACACCGACGCTTTACTGCGGTTAGGCCTGCGCAGGGTATATTGATGTTTCGACTCTCAAACACAGTGTCCACAGGCGCTACGAGGCGAGTGGCGGGACTTGCCTCCAAACCAGTTCACGTATCCGACTCTCGCTAGCAGTGAATAAACAAACAGTGGAGAGTTTGGGGATTTATTTTCACACGAAAATGATACCTGAAATCACCGTCAGCGAATCCGTAACTCTTAGTCGCGAGCCAAGAGAAGTCAAATTATGAGTGATTCGGCCGATCCAAATGCCGAACCAGCGGCTGTCGACCCAGAGGAGGTCCGTCACGTGGCCGATCTCGCAAGAGTCACCCTCGATTCCGAGGAGGTCGACGAGTTTGCCGAACAGTTTGCTGACGTGCTCTCGTATTTCCAGACTCTTGAGGAGGTTCCCGAGATTGAAGACGACACAGATCTCGTGAACGTGATGCGGTCCGACGAGATTCGCGAGAGTCTGTCACAGGAGGAGGCGCTTCAGAACGCATCAGAGTCCGAAGACGGCTACTTCATCGGACCTCGCGTATCATGACGGATTTGAACACGCTGATTACCGAGAAGACAATTCCCGGGGCTGAAGAAGGCCCGTTGGCGGGTCAGACTGTCGTGATCAAGGACAACATCTCAACAGAGGGTGTGACGACCACCTGTGGATCAGAGATGTTAGCCGACTATGTCCCTCCGTACAGCGCGACTGCCGTCGAGCGTATCACTGCTGCTGGCGGCGAAATCGTTGGGAAAGCCAACATGGACGAGTTCGGCATGGGGACGACGACTGAAACGTCGGCATTCGGTCCGACGAGAAACCCAGTCGACCCAGAGCGAGTTCCAGGTGGCTCTTCGGGAGGCTCAGCGGCCGCCGTGGCGGCCGGTGATGTCGAATTAGCGCTGGGGACAGACACCGGTGGGTCGGTCCGATGTCCAGCAGCGTTCTGCGGGGTCGTGGGGATCAAACCGACATACGGGTTGGTATCGCGGTACGGACTGATCGCGTACGCGAACTCACTGGAACAGATCGGCCCGATTGCAGGGACTGTCGAGGAAGCAGCCGAATTGCTGTCAGTGATCGCTGGTCCCGACGAGCACGACGCAACGACCCGGCACGATCAGGCAGCTGACGCCAGAAGTCACCCGGCAGCCGAGGCTGACTACGCTGCTGCGGCCGACGGTGATGTGACCGAGTTGACAATCGGCATCCCTGAACAGCTGTTTGACGGCGCCGACGAAGACGTGGTCGATGTCGTCAAAGCCGCGATCACGGATCTCGAATCGCAAGGCGCTGAAACCCGCTCGGTGTCGCTGCCGTCGTTAGAGTACGCTGTGGAGGCGTATTATGTCATTGCGATGTCGGAAGCGTCCTCGAACTTGGCGCGGTTCGACGGCGTTCGGTACGGTCACAGAAGTGATGATGACGGCGACTGGAATGCGTCATTTGCACAGACTCGGAGCGAAGGGTTCGGAGCGGAGGTGAAACGGCGGATTCTTTTGGGGACGTACGCTTTATCAGCCGGATATCACGACGAATACTACGGCCGTGCGCAAGATGCCCGCGCCTGGGTGAAACAAGACTTCGAGGAAGCATTCACAGATGTTGATGTGATCGCTTCTCCAACGATGCCGGTCAAACCGTTCCGACTCGGAGAGAGTCTAGACGATCCGCTGAAAATGTATTTGGCTGACGCCAATACCACGCCAGTAAATCTCGCGAATCTCCCGGCGATATCTGTCCCTGCGGGCCAGACAGATGGCCTTCCCGTCGGAATTCAACTTGTCGGGCCGAAATTCGGCGAATCAACGATCATTCGGGCTGCAAGCGCTGTAGACACGTAACCTGTCACAGTGAACCGCCTTGGGTCAAACCTCAAGCCACTCGTCTCGAACATCTGTGGATTATGATCTCTTCGTGATCTTGGGCCAGTTCACAGATAGACAGGCCAGGTCTCTCGGAACGTGACAGTGCAGACCGTCACGGGTATCACCACATAATGTTTCATTCTCATGTCTGATTCGTCTTCCCGCCGCGGGTACGGTAGTATCTGGCCAGTAACGTTCGACAGTCGGGTCTGCCGGCTACATCCTCAGACAGTGGCTCGAGAATCGACAGGGCTGGTTCACGCCATGACGATGCCGTCGGGTCAGTGCATGTGAGTTCTGTCGGAGGATAACTCCGTTATGCCCGGCGGATTACAGTTCAGTCCACGAGTTTCCGGGTAGAATTAAGTGTCACGAGGAGGCTACTCCCCGCCATTGCGACGGCCGCAAACAGAGGGTTGAGGAGCCCGGTAATCGCGAGCGGGATCGCCACGATATTGTAACAAAACGCCCACGCAATGTTGCCACGAACGCGGCTGCCGGCCGCCCGCGAGAGTTCGAAAACCGTCTCGACAGACTCGAGATTGTCGTCAACAATCGCGGCATCGGCGGCGTCAGCCGCCATCGCAGTCCCACCACCAAGGGCAATCCCGAGGTCAGCAGCAGCCAACGCCGGCGCGTCGTTAGTCCCGTCACCGACCATGACCGTCTGTCCGGTCTGTTTGAGCCGGTTCACCGTCTCGGCTTTTCCTTCGGGAGGGACGCCAGCGAACACGCTGGCAACGGCCTCGTGATTCCGGAAGCGAGCGGCTGCCTCAGCGTCATCACCCGTGAGCACGATCACCTCGACATCATTAGCCTTCAGCGTCGAGAGTGTCTGTTCCCATCCGTCCCGGAGTTCGTCTCCGACCACGATCATGCCCTCTGCAATCCCGTTCTGGCCAGCGAGGACAGCGACATGACCGTCTGAACGGGCTTGTTCGGCGCGGTCGGCTAGCCGGTCGGGCACATCCCACCCCAGAGACGAGAATAACTTGGGATGGCCAACTGCCACCGACACTCCATTGACTTCACCAGTTACCCCGCGGGTGTGGCTCTGGAACGACGCTACCTTGATCTCCTGGTTAGTGGGTTCTGCTGTCGGGGGGGTTTCGTCCGTGACTGGGGCTGACTCGTCGTCAGCGAGTGGCCCCCCATCGGTGAGCTCGGCGGCGTCTGTGGATGCAGCTGCGACGGCCTCTCCAACCGGATGTGCAGATCGCTCTTCGAGGGCTACTGCCTGACGAAGCACTGCGTCGGGGATTTCTGCGTCAAGCACCTGCATATCGCCGGTCGTGAGCGTTCCTGTCTTGTCGAACACGACAGTATCGGCACTGCGAAGCCGCTCAAAAACCGTATCATCAAACACCACTATCGAGCGAGCGAGCGCGTCTCGGAGACCGGCCGCGACAGCGAGAGGCGTTGCCAGTCCGAGTGCACACGGACACGAGACGATCAAGACAGTGAGACCCGTCAAAAGCGCAATCGTCGGGGGTGCCCCAGCCACGAGATACCCACCGGTGACGGCCGCGGCCAGCACCAACACGACGGGAACGAATATCGTTGCCAGCCGGTCAGCTAATTTCTGGATACCACTGGTTCCACTCTGCAGATTCCAGACTAACTCCGCGATTCGGTCGACACTGCTGGTCGCGTCTGCGCCGACACCGACAGTGACTGCTCCGCTAGCGACGACAGACCCCCCGACGACGGCCTCTCCGGGGGTTTTTCTGACGGGAAGCGACTCACCGGTCACGACTGCCTCGTCGATGGAGGCTTCCCCTTTGACCACGGTTCCATCAACGGGGACACGACTCCCAGACCGGACTAACACTCTGTCATCCGGGCAGAGCCGTTCCACGGGGATATCCTCGTATCCATCGTCTATCACACGACGGGCCTCGTCGACTTGGACAGCAGTCAGTTCTGAAAGCCGATCGGTCGCCTGGGCTTTCAGCGTCGATTCGTAGTGGTTTCCGACAGTGACTATCACGATTATCGCGACAGTGACGTCATAATAGATGTGTTCACCGCCGGTCAGCGTGACAACCACACTGTACAGGTACGCGGACACCGCCGCGATAGCCACGAGAAGATCCATATTTGGCTGTCGCTGGCGGGCGCTGACGTACGCCCCACGGAGAATGGGTCGCCCGGTGAACAACAGAATGATTGTTGTGAGAATTCCGATAATGCTGAAAAAGTAAATCCCGGACGATGACGCCATCGCGTCGGTGAGGAACTGGCTCGTGCGGTCGTCATAAAACAGTCCCTCGAAGTATGTCGGATAAATCAGCACGATATACTGCATCATCACCATCATTCCGACCACGATACCCGCGACGAGTCGCGCGGTCGCCCAGTGGTCGGCTTGACGACTGGCGAACAGATCGTCTCGGGGGTACGCTGAGTAACCGAGTCCGCTGATAGCGTCTTGGAGTTGCCTGCGACTCACCTCGTCGGGGTCGTGATCGATCCGAACGGTATCCGTGACGTAACTGGCGGCCGCGCCGCTGACGCCGCCGGTGGTCGTCGCGGCCGCTTCGATAAACGACTCACACGTGACACAGTGCATTCCCTCCACCTCCAGGAACGTCGCCTCGTGTTCCGGAGGCGGATCTTCTGGCTCCGTACCGTCCGTCTCACGGGCGCGTCTGACATCCGTTAGCTCAACGGCCTCAATGTCGCCTAACGCCGCGTAAACGTCTCGACAGCCGACACAACAAAACTCGTTGCCCTCGTCGTCGGCGATATCGACCCCTTCGACAGGCAACTCACAGAGGGTACATCCGTCGGGCGTAGGATCTGTGGGTCCGCTCATCAGCGAGTCACCCCAATATGGGCCAGTTCGGTCCCTCCAGCAAGCGGGTCATAAAACGGGAGTCCGGGGTGGGGAATCTGAATCTCGAAACTCATCAGCCCGTGAGCAAACAGAATATATCCGAGTGCGACGAACGCGAGACCGAGTGCGCGATGGACTCGTCGCCGCCTGGCAGGATCGATTGCATCTATGATAGTTCCGTACGCGAAGACGGTCGGGATCGTTCCAATCCCTAGAGCTGCCAGAGCGACGGCTCCACCGGTCGGTGACCCCGTCGCAAATGCGTACAGATACGCCGGATACAACACAGGGCACGGAAGCAACCCGTGGACTGCTCCGAGACCGACAATCCCGGGCCCACCGGCGAACCGTTCGACATGGCTCGTCAGCCATCCGATGACTCGCCCGGCTCCCGGCAGCCGAACACCAGGCGTCGATCGCCCGAGAGTGTAGTTCACTCCGACAGCGACCACGAGACCACCCGCAACGAGTCCAACCCCACCCCTAATCGGTCCGACAACTGTGGTGACTGCTGCGGTCGTGATGAATGTCGCACTTCCTAACGCGCCGAAAGCCGCCCCGATAGTGGTGTAACTCGCTGCTCGACCAACGTTGAATAGCGCGTGCTGTCGCACTTCAAACAGAGACAGATGGCCACCTCGACCGGACTCTGCGCCGGTGTGTAGTTGATTCGTTCCGCCGTCCGTCGCACTGGGTTGCATTTTCGACGCATAAACCGTCACTAGCGGGCCACACATTCCGATGCAGTGGGCACCCGCAAGCGTCCCGACGAGGAGAAAAAGCACCACGTCAGTTTGAAAAATGCTAATGGCGTCCATACAGGAGTATTGACTCCGTTATAACGCCAACAGTAAAACCGGTTTCGTCATCGGTGGTTGCTCACCACGACTCGGATCCGCTGTGAGTCGGGTCACTCCTCGACAATAATACGCCCCACCATTCCACCCGTCTCGTGAGGGATGCACACGTACCCGTACTCGCCAGGTATCTTGAAGTTCTGCGTGTATTCTTCGCCGCTGTCGATTGCCCCGCCTCGACTGTCCCACCAGGAGTCGTATGCAGCCGCCTGGCCGGCGAATCCACCAGAGGCAAAATACTCTGCTTCCGCCGGGATCGCCCCCTCCTGTGCTGTCACAGTGTGGGCTCGGGTACTCGTGTTTTTCCAGCGTATTTCGTCTCCAATCGAGATAGTGTGTTCTTCCGGGGCGAAGAGACTCGCTCTCATCCCGATATCGTACGCTTCATCGCCGAGACAGCCGGTTACAGACACTGTCAGCGCCGTCGTGACTCCCCCGCCAACTGTCCGAAGGAATTGTCTCCGCTCCATGCAGACGACTACACTTCCATTCGGTATATGCGTCGCGATTCAGCGGCACGATCCGTGGCCCGTAACTGGGTCATACTGAACCGTCACGGAATCTGTGATTTGAGACCTGCCGAGTCTGCTCATCACGAACGTCAGCAGAGTC
>JAQCMZ010000341.1 GCA_028274825.1 Haloferacaceae archaeon | reverse complement strand
GGGGGCTCAGTGCCACCGGGCCGACACCGACGCCCGAGCCACCGAGTTGCGGCCAGCCGCACACGCGAGCCATCTGGGCCGCTTTCTGCACGCTGTCATGGGGGCGCCGCTCGGACAGAAAGCCGAGCAACCGGCCCTCTCGCTTCCGGCGTGGCTCGAGACGGTCGGCGCGTCAACGCAGCTACGATGGGCCCGGACCTACGTCACCGTTCGAGGGACCGCGGCCGACCCGGCCCACGGTTATGACTGCCACCTGCGCGAAGCGCGCCCGGAGTCGTATCTGGCTGGGCTCGGCCGCCTGTTCCAGTCGCTGGCCCCGCCGGAGACGGTGACGACCGGCAAGCAGACGGTTCGGCTTCGCCCGGCGGTGACGCGTGAACTGAAGACGGTCCCTGTGTTGCCGCCGCCATCCCAAGCGACTGCCAGTGGCGTCCAACTGCAGCGGGGAGTTGTGTTTCAGCTCGCGGCTCTCTGCGCACGTTTGCCGCCTGACCTTCCTGTGGGAGGAGATAAGCGAATCGGCACTGTTTCACCCCTTGAAATGCTCTGACTCAATTTAATCCGATTTCGATAGAGTAGCTTATTATGATGAAACCGCCGCTCCCTGCGCGCGCTGGCCACCCCCGGTGTGGCCGTGATTCGCACTGCCCACCCCCTCTCAATCGTCCCCGGTACAGTGACTGGCCTCGCTGGCGCGATGTCCGGGTTGTCGACGCTGCCAGCTGGCAATCGTACAGGGTGGTGAAGTGATGCTCCTGAATCGTCGGCAGATCGCTGCACTCGTTCTTGTCGTCTTGCTTGTAGTTCCAGGGACGGCAGCCGCGAATGTCCGCGGCAGTCCCGATATCGAGGCGACGGTTGCCTCTAATACGGTGACGGCTGGGGAGGCAACGACGTTGCAGGTGACGCTAACCAATGAGGGAGATCTTGACCCGGGATCGGCCACCGACCCGTCGCTGAAGCAGATCCGTCAAGTTACGACCGCACGCGGCGTCGACGTGACACTCGAAGCCGACGGCTCCCCGGTTGAGATTAGGACCGGGACCCAGAGCATTGGCCGTCTACGAAGAGGTGACATGGAAAACATCGGGTACAAAATCGTCGTTGATGAGAACGCTAATCCTGGCACGTACCAGTTGGAGGCGACTATCGAGTACCGCTACACGTCGGCCATTGGTGGATTGAATAGCCAGCGCGACCAAGATACAGAAACTCGGCGGCTCGAGATTCCAATTGTAGTTGACGACCGCGGACGATTCAAGATTATTGAGACCGAGAGTGATGCCCGCGTCGGCGCGACGGGGAGTGTCACTGTGACGATGGAGAACGTGGGTAGTGAGGTCGCCCACGATGCCTCGGCCTCGCTCTCCTCAGCAAATGCCCCCCTGAGAATCGGCAGTGCGGATAGTGCCAGCCGATTCGCCGGCGACTGGCAGCCCGGCGAACGCCGGACGCTGGAGTACCAACTGACAGCGACTGGTCAGGCTAATCCACAGCGGTACCCACTGACCGCTGGAGTGACCTTCGAGGATAGTGAGGGTGTCGCCCGCACATCTGAACCGCTCCCGTTCGCCGTGACGCCGCTGCCGGAACAGCGATTCACTGTCGAGTCTGTCAACAGTTCGGTCGCCGTCGGTGACACCGGCTTGGTCGCGGTGACGCTGCGCAACGCCGGCGGGGTCGCGGCGCGAGACGCGACGGTGACGCTCGACTCCCGGAGCGAGGCGGTCCGCTTCGAGAACAGTTCCTCCACGACGCGGTTCGTCGGATCATGGGCGCCTGGCGAGACACGCATTGTCAAGTTCGACGCCACAATTGGTAGTGACGCAGAGCCGCGGGGATACGCCCTGCAGGCGATGGTCAGGTACACCGACGCCGACGGCGACTCGACCACCGCTCCCCCTGTCTCGCTGGGACTGACGCCCGGGCGCGACCGTGGGTTCACTCTCTCGAACGTCTCCTCAACGCTCCGGGTCGGCGAGGAGGGGACGCTCCGGGGCACGATCACCAACGACGGCACGATGACAGCCCGGAACGTCGTTGTCCGGTTCGCTACCGAGAGCCAGCAGATCAGCCCGGTTACGCGGACGTACTCCGTCGGAGCGCTCGAACCAGGCGCGTCAGCCACGTTCAAAATTGATGCGGAGGTCACCAATGCAGCTGCCTCCGGACCGCGACAGTTCGCGTTCATCACCGAGTATCGTGACACCGAGGGTGAGCAGCGGATGAGCGACAAGCTGCTGGTTCGAGAGCGGGTCGCCCCTGGCGGTGACGTGCTCACGGTGGAACCGGTCAACGCCACCTACACTCCGGGCCAGACAGACAAACTCACCGTCCGGGTGACCAATACCGGCAACGAGTCCCTATCATCGATATCAGCGAAACTGTTCGCCGACGATCCGGTTTCGGCCGAACTCAAGGAAGCATTCGTCGGTGAACTTGAACCCGGCGAGTCGACGGTCGTGACTCTGGAGGCGTCGGTCAGTACCGGGGCATTGGCAACAAAGTATCCCGTCTCACTGGATTTCCAGTATGAAGACAGCGAGGGGGACACGCACGTCTCCGATTCCCACCAAATCGCGGTGGACGTGACGGAAGCAAAAAATAATAACAGCAGTGGACTACCGATGGTGCTGATTGGCGTCGGTGCAGTCGGTCTCGTCAGCATAGGTGGCTACCTGCGGTACCGAGACTGACATGAACCACCAGCAAGTCATCAATTGGGTCGACGACCGCATTACTGTCAGTCCCGGGTGGGTCGTCATCTTTTTTTTGACCCTGACCATCGTGTTCGTAATTGGGCTGGGGAATGTCGAACAGGAGACTGGCACCAGTCAGTTCACCGAGGATCTCGAGAGTCAACAGACACTCGATGACCTCAATCGCGAGTTCGGCGACAGCTTCGGCGGCGAGCGGACGGCGAGGACGAACCTCCTCCAGCGGAGCGCGAACGTGCTCTCGAAACCAGCGCTCGTCCGGATGCTGCGAGTTCAGAAACGACTCGCCGCCCACGAGGGCCTCCGCGTCACCAGCGCGGACAGCGCAGCGGGAACCGTGGCAACCGAACTGAACCCCGACGCAACGACGCCCGCTGAAAAGCTACGGGCTGTCAAACGGGCGACTCCGAAAGAAATCGATGCCGCCGTGCGGAACGCCGCCGCAAACGACGCGTTCGGGGCAACGCTCAGTGACGATTTCAACCGCGAGAGCGCGACGGCCTCGGCCGCTGAGACGACGGTCGTCCACGGTGCCGACACGATCGAGGACCGGCAACAACGTGTTGAGAGCGTGATCGACACCGTCGACGCCGATATCAAGATTCAGGGTGGGTGGCCGAGTGCAATCAACGCCTCACTGTTGTTGACTCTCCCAGCCGCACTCCTGTTGATCATCGGCTTCCTAGCCATTGCCTACCGTGACCCGATTGATCTCCTGCTTGGCATCGTCGCACTACTGATGACGCTCGTCTGGACGTTCGGGTTCCTCGGAATCGCCGGCATTCCGTTCAATCTTCTCATGATTTCGGTACCGCCATTACTCATCGCGGTCGGCGTAGATTTCGGGATTCACACTGTCAACCGCTACCGTGAGGAGCGGTTCGAGGGTCGTGACATCGGCCCCTCAATGCGGACGGCGACCGACCAGTTACTGGTCGCTTTCTTTATCGTCACCGGGACGACCGTGATTGGCTTCATAACAAACACCGTGAGCGAGCTTGGCCCCATTAGTGATATCGGGCTGGTGGCCGCTATTGGCATCGTCTTTACTCTCGGTATTTTCGGGGTGTTTCTCCCGGCGGCGAAAGTCCTCGTCGACACTTGGCGCGAGCAATCTATCGTCCCGACGTTCACTCGCAGACCGCTCGGATCCTCTGGGTCGATTCTCAGCCAATTCCTCCGGGTCGGGGCGATAATCGCTGACCGAGCGGCTGGCCCGTTCCTGGCCGTGATGCTCATTGCCTCTGCCAGTGCGGGTGTGTATGCCACCGGCATTGACTCCAGTTTCGAGGTGGCCGACCAGTTGCCCCCTGAAAAGACAGCTGACAGTCTGCAGGCGCTCCCGGAACCGTTTGCCCCTCCCGAGTCGTATCAGTATGTCGAGTATCGGAACTACAAGCAGCGCCACTTCAGCGACAACAGTTCGATTCTCCTGTACGTTCGAGGGCAACTTGACGACGACCACGCACTCGAAGCCATCCATGACGCAGGCCACGATCCACCGTCAACGTTCGTCCGCGACGGACGATATGCAGTGGGTCGGAGTATCGTGACCGTGATTAAATCACACGCAGAACAAGACTCTGACTTCCAGCGACTCGTTGACCGCAACGACCAGAATAACAACGGAATTCCGGATGACAATCTCGATGACATCTACGCTGCCCTACTCTCCTCGCCGGCCCGTG
>JAQCMZ010000333.1 GCA_028274825.1 Haloferacaceae archaeon | reverse complement strand
CTCGATAGGGACGCTCGCCGGATCGAACTCCCAGTGTTTCTCGGCGTCGTCCAGCAGTTCCCGGGCGCGGTGTTCTGCTCCTGACGTCACGAAACTACGTTCGGGGGCGGCTGTCAAGTGGCTTCCGCCGCTGGATTCACCGCCCGTTTCACCTGACAATCGGTCACGTGCTCTACAGATCTACTCTTATCAACAGAACGCATCTGTGTATCGACGATTGTGTGGTTGGGATGTTGATCCCAGTGGTCGGCCATTCGATGTTCTGTGTAGGCTAGAACGCGCAAGCCAGCGACTTCAGTGAGCCGTGTGGGTTCATTCCTGCTGGTCAACTCGTCAAGTATACAAAAGATGAATCCAACCTGGAAAATCGTCCGTGAGCTGACGGTCTCCACAGATGAGGTGAGTGTCTCTGGGCTTGTCCCCGAGGTAGTTCACCCAAGAATCAAACGGGTGCGTGTCGGTAACCGGAGCATGGACGTGACATTTCTGGGCACAGGCAGCGCGATGGCCGTCGCTGATCGCGCCCAGACGGGGATCCTGATCGAAACTGACGGCAGACGCGTGCTAGTCGACTGCGGGAGTGGTGTCTTGGGCAATCTCGCTGGGACAGAAGCCGGATACGACGGAGTCTCGTCGGTACTTCTCACACATCATCATCTGGATCACGTTTCAGACCTGCTCCCGTTGATGAAAGCGCGCTGGCTCGATGGTGAAGACCATCTTGAGGTGGTTGGTCCGCCGGGGACAAAATCACTCGTCGACGGACTGTTAGACGTTCACGATTATTTGTCGGGCCGGGTTGATCTTCAGTTGCGCGAGATTGTCCCGGGTGATGTATTCGAGATTGCAGGAATCGAGATACGTGCATACGAGACTGAACACTCCGTGACGTGTCACGCCTATCGCTTCTCCGGGTCCGCGGGGGATGTTACTATCTCTGGTGACTCTGAAGCGGATTCTGGACTCGCACGGTTTGCCGATGGTTCACGAGTGCTCTCACACGACTGTTCGTTTCCTGATGATGTAGACGTCTCCGGGCACCCTACCCCGAGTTCACTCGGAGCAGCACTCAGTGACGCAGATATCGATCGTGTGTATCTCACACACCTGTACCCGCACACCCGCGGCAGAGAACAGGAGATGATCGCATCGGTGAATGACGCCGGATTCGACGGAGACGTCCGGATCGCTCGTGACGGCCTCCAGTTCTCGCTGTGACGGAATGACTCATCCACGCCCGAGTTGACTGCGTCCACAGTCGTCTGAGCCTCGTTCCTGATCCCTGGTTCTTCGACCGTGAACTTGAAACGCCGGACAACTCGGCTCTCAAGTTATTGTGGCCGACATCACCGTTTAACAGTGCAGATTTTCCCGCTGTGAGGAGTTTCGCGGTGATACTCCAGTAGTTGAGAATGGTCACGGTGGGAGAGACAGACCAAGAGATGAATCCTCGGATGTGAACTTTGGGGGTTACTCGATACTATATACCATCACGCATTCGAGCGCTCGTCTAAATGCCATACGGCATCATCTTGAGGCGACGTAATCACTCAGGGTTACGTCACCCGTGCATATACCCGTCTTCTTAAACATCATGAACGTATTTAATATATCAATGGCTAACACGCTCGAAGATGACCACGGTCGAGCGGTGACAGGGGTGCGGGTTTCGCTGACAGACCGGTGTAATTTTGACTGTATTTACTGTCACAACGAAGGGCTCGGAGACACTCGGGGCCCCATGGATCCGCAGGACGCGGAAATGGGGACCGACGATGTGGTTCGGTTTCTGGAGGTTGTTTCTGAGTACGGGGTCGATTCGGTGAAACTCACCGGCGGTGAACCAATGCTGCGCGGAGATCTCGAAGAGATCATTCGCCGGACACCCGACAGTATGGAAGTATCGATGACGACCAACGGGACGTTCATGCCGGGTCGAGCCGAGCAGCTCCGCGATGCAGGTCTCGAACGGGTCAACGTCTCGCAAGACGCTCTCGATCCGGAATCATTCAAAGAAGTAACACAATCGGGTGCCTACGAGCAGGTACTCGAGGGTGTAAGGGCGGCCGTCGACGCCGGGTTAGACCCAGTCAAACTCAATATGGTCGTGTTCGAGCACACCGCTGGCTACGTGGAAGAGATGGTCGACCACGTGGCAGAAAACGATGGTCTGCAGCTGCAATTAATCGAATATATGCCTGAACTGACGGGCCGTCCAGACTGGAATATCGATATCTCACGGGTTCACAATTGGCTGGCAGACATTGCTGACGACATCGAGCACCGCGAGATGCACGATCGGAAACGCTACTGGGTCAACGGTGGGATGGTAGAGATTGTCGACCCTGTCGAGAACGAGGGCTTCTGTGCCAACTGCGGTCGAGTCCGGGTGACTCACGAAGGGTATCTCAAGGGGTGTCTCAATCGTAACGACGATCTTCAGTCGATGGGGTCGATGAGTCGTCAACAGATCGCAGAGACGTTCGAGTCAGTCGTCGCCAATCGGGTTCCCTACTACGGAGAGTATCTCGTCGAAAACGACGACGGGGCATACGAAATTAACGACAAATACCTCAGGGCTGCTACGGCAGACGACTGACAGTCAGCGATGCCGACGCCGATATCGGCAATCACCAGGGGTTAACCAGGGTCACTGGAGCCACAGGCGAGCAGGAGAGTGACTCGGTGGATGACAGAACTCACCTGTCGTCTCGAGACGGGGTCGAGACCCCCCGGGCCGGCGATCACCCATCAGTCGAGAGCCACCGTTTCGGGGGCCAGACACCGGTGAGGCCACCCGAGGTCGGCGGTTTCCGGAGGTTCAGACCGTGAGTCTTAAGTGTCGAAATCGAATCGTTCAGCATGCACGTACTGTAGGGGCAGACAGTCCCGAGTCCGGAAGGGCGATCATACATCGCGTTGCGGTAGCCAAGCTTGGCCCAAGGCGCAGGGTTGCTAACTCTGTGGCGTCATTGCCTCCGGGGTTCAAATCCCCGCCGCAACGTCTGCAGACCGCGGCGAGCACACAACATAGATATGAGTGCAGAAAACCCACAGGACGGCTCACCGGAAGGCGAGGAGGACGACGAGGACCTCCGTTACTTCGTCAGGATCGGGATGACAGATCTCGACGGGACGAAGACGGTCGAGCGAGGCCTGACAGAACTCAAAGGAATCGGTACCCGCATGGCGCGGCACGTGGCCGAGGAAGCCGAGGTAGACCGGACCGCGACGTTCGGCCGCCTCGACGACGACGTTATCGAGGATGTCATCGACGTCGTAGAGAACCTCGAAGACCACGTCCCCGACTGGATGGTCAACCGGCAGAACGACTTTTTCACCGGAGAAACCACCCACGAGGTTGGGAACGACCTCGAGGAGACGCGCCGGCAGGATATTAATCGCATGCAGATGATCGACTCGTACAAGGGCATTCGTCACAAGCGAGGCCAGAAAGTGCGCGGACAGCGCACCAAATCGACGGGTCGAACTGAGGGAACAATCGGCGTGAATGTCGAGCAGATCCGCGAGGAGCAGGCACTCGAGGAGGCCGAAGAAGAATGACGACTGGAAAAAACACCAAAGCCTACGAGACGCCAAATCACCCGTATCAGGGTGCCCGGATCGCCGAGGAGTCAGATATGCTCGGCCGGTACGGTCTCAAGAATAAAGAGGAGTTGTGGCGCAACGAGTCAGAACTTCGTGACATGCGGCGCGAGGCACGTCGTCTTCTCGGGGAAGCCCAGGGAGATGTCGACCTTGCAGGCGAAAAGGGCGCAGAATTCGTCGCTCGACTCCGGAAGTTAGGATTGCTCAACGACACTGATGATATCTCGGCGGTACTGTCACTGGACGTGACCGATCTTCTTGAGCGTCGTCTCCAGACTGTCGCGTACAGACAAGGGATGGCTTCCTCGGTCAAACAGGCACGACAGTTCATCACGCACGGGCATATCACTGTCACTGGCGCCCGGGTGACACGACCCTCGAAGAAGGTGACTGCCTCCGAGGAGGATGCCATCAGCTTTGACGAGACGAGTCCGCTCGCGGACGATCTTCACCCCGAGCGGGCGGAGGTTCAGGAGTAACACAATGAGTGAAGCAGACAGCGGAAAGTGGGGAATCGCCCACGTGTACGCATCCTTTAACAACACGCTCGTGACGATCACCGACGAGACAGGCGCAGAAACGCTCGCCAAGTCCTCGGGTGGGACCGTGGTGAAACAGAACCGTGACGAAGCGTCACCGTACGCCGCCATGCAGATGGCAGAAGTCGTCGCAGAGAAGGCCCAGGCGGCGGGCGTGGATGGTGTCCACGTCCGAGTTCGTGGTCCCGGCGGCAACGGAAACAAATCTCCGGGTCCCGGCGCACAGGCGACGATCCGTGCCCTGGCCCGAGCGGGCCTGGAGATCGGCCGGATCGAGGATGTCACGCCAATCCCCCACGACGGGACGAAAGCGCCCAAGAACAAACGTGTATGAGTGGTGAATTTGACGCCGAATTTGTCGAGCGCGGGGAACGGAAATCTCGGATTGTAGTCCGCGGGCTGACGCCAGCGTTCGCCAACGGGATCCGCCGGGCAATGGTAGCTGACGTTCCCACCTTCTCGATTGATACCGTCAGATTCGTCGAGAACTCGTCGGTCATGTTCGACGAGATGATCGGCCTGCGATTGGGGCTCGTGCCACTCACCACCCCTCTCGATGATTTTGAAATCGGTGACGAGGTCACGCTCGCGCTGGACGTGAGCGGGCCGGCGACCGCGTACTCTGGCGATATCGAGACCTCCGACCCGATGGTAGAAGCCGCAGACGCGCACGTCCCGATTATCGAACTAAAAGAGGGCCAACGGATCGAGTTGGAAGCCGATGCGGTGCTGGACCGTGGCAAAGAACACGCCAAACATCAGGGCGGTGTCTCAGTCGGATACCGGCATCTCCAACGTGTCGAGGTTGTTGGCGACGACGAGGGCAGTAACACTACCGATGCTGACGCCGACGCCGACGCCGACGCCGACCCGCACGTCCTCAGGGGCGTAATCGAAACCGATGAGGGCGAATTAATCGCCACTGACGCGTTCGACAACGACCTGACGAACCGCTATCCGGGCAAGGAGTTGCGTATCGAGGATGTCCCCGGTGCGTTTGTCTTCCACGTGGAGACGGACGGCTCCTTCTCAGTTGAAGAACTGTTCGTTCGCGCAGTCGACTCCATCGGGGACCGGGCTGGCGAACTCGAAACTCAAGTCGCAGTATAATACAGACAGATGCTCCCCCACACCACGTCCCGACCTGACGCTGCTGCGGGCCAGACAGACCGCGCCACAGCGGACCTAGGGCAGTCTCGAATCAGCCGGCCGGTCAGTTGCCGGCGGTTGGTAAGGTGGGATATCGAAACTGGTTTGTGGGGGGCTACGGAACTGTGGATTGCTTGCAGGGGTAGCCAAGTCAGGTCAACGGCGCAGCGTTCAGGGCGCTGTCTCGTAGGAGTTCGCAGGTTCAAATCCTGCTCCCTGCACTCCACAGTTTCCGTCGTGAGTTACCACACCAGCCGGGTGAGTGACCTAATCGTGCCGAAATCAGAGCTGTTCTACAACGAGCGATATCAATGAGTAGTAAGACAAATCCAAGACTTCAAAGTCTCATCGCCGAGCTGAAGTCGGTTTCCCGCGAGTTCGATGCAGCGGTCTGGCAAGACATCGCGGACCGACTCGAAAAGCCCCGGCGCACCCACGCAGAGGTCAATCTCGGGCGTATCGAGCGATACGCCCGGGAAGACGAGACCGTCGTGATCCCCGGCAAAGTGCTCGGGAGCGGTGTGCTAGAAAAGGACGTGACTGTCGCCGCAGTCGACTTCTCGTCGACGGCGGAGACGAAAATCGACCAGGCGGGCGAGGCAGTATCGATTAACCAATTACTCGAGGAGAACCCCTCCGGAGCGGACGTGAGGGTGATCCGATGAGTCTCGCAGAGTTCGACGCCGATGTAGTCGTGGACACACGCGATTGTATCCTCGGCCGCGTGGCGTCGCAGGTAGCCGAACGAGCACTTGACGGCGAGCGGGTGGCCGTGGTGAACGCCGAGCGGGCAGTTATCACCGGCCGTCGCGGGGACACGATGGACGTGTACCGCACTCGGGCCCAGTTGGGCTCCGACAGCGGACCGTATTACCCCAAGCGACCCGACGGCATCCTCAAGCGGGCGATCCGCGGGATGGTGCCACATGAGAAGCAACGCGGTCGAGAGGCCTTCGAGCAGATCCGGGTGTACGTGGGAAACCCCTACGACGACCAGGATGCGATTGTCCTTGACGGGACCTCGTTGGATCGACTCTCGAAAATCAAGTTCACCGAACTCAGTGAGATCTCCGAGGAGCTAGGTGCTAACATCACATGGTAACAAACACTTCCGGCAAAAAGAAGACGGCTATCGCCCGTGCGACCGTCCGCGATGGAGACGGTCGTGTCCGAATCAACTCACAGCCCGTAGAACTGATCGACCCAGAACAGGCACGACTGAAAATGGTTGAGCCGTTCCGGGTCAGCGGTGACGAGCTGCGTGAGGGTGTCGATATCGATGTCACCGTCAACGGGGGCGGGTTCAGCGGGCAGGCTGATGCCGTTCGGACCGCCATCTCGCGCGGATTAGTCCAGCATCTCGGCGATGCTGAACTGCGAGACGCGTTCATGCAGTTCGACCGGACACTTCTGGTGAACGATGTCCGCCAGTCTGAGGCGAAAAAGTGGGGCGGCCCTGGCGCTCGGGCACGCTACCAGAAATCTTACCGCTAGTGATCCAAGCATGATGATACCAGTCCGATGTTTCACGTGCGGCAACGTCGTCGGCGAATACTGGGAAGAATTCAATTCCCGTGCGCGAGAGGGCGACGAAAACCCCGCGACGGTTCTTGACGAACTGGGGGTGGAACGGCACTGCTGTCGGCGAATGCTCGTCTCTCACGAGGATCTCGTCGACGTGGTGGCCCCGTACCAATGAGTGCACAACACTACAACCGGTATGAAAAAGCTCGTATCATGGGCGCGCGAGCCCTGCAAGTGTCTTACGGGGCGCCAGTGCTGGTTGAGTCCGACCAGAACAAGCCGATTTACGTGGCTGCGGAAGAATACGACGCCGGTGTACTGCCGTTTACCGTCCGCCGTGACGAGACAACATAGATGACCCGCATCAGCTCAATCGCGCTCCGGCGGATACTCGACTCCCGGGGGGATCCGACTGTCGAGGCAGATGTCCTCACCGAATCGGGTGGGTTCGGCAGGGCTGCAGCCCCGTCGGGCGCCTCGACAGGCGCGCACGAAGCCGTCGAACTCCCGCCGCGAGAAGCAATCGCTGCGGCACGAGAGTACGCTGTTCCCCGAATCGAAGGGGCCAACGCAGCCGATCAGCGCGCCGTCGATCGCGCGCTGCAAGCAGCCGATGGGACCGACAATTTCTCCGAGATCGGGGCAAACTCCGCAGTCGCAATCTCGATGGCAGCTGCGAAGGCTGCTGCCGATGCCGTCGGTGCACCTACGTTTGTCCACCTCGGGGGCGCGTTCCGTGGCGATACGGCTCCAACCCCGCTCGGGAATATCGTCGGCGGCGGCGAGCACGCCGCTGATGCGACGGATATTCAGGAATTCCTCACCGCGCCAATCGGTGCACCGTCCGTCAGTGAGGCGGTGTTTGCGAACGCAGCAGTTCACGAGACTACTGCAGAGGTGCTCGCGGACCGGGATATTCCGGCCGCGAAAGGCGACGAGGGGGCGTTGGCTCCGAACATTGCCGATGCCGAGGCGTTCGACATTCTGGGTGAAGCCGTTGAGATTGTGTCTGGTGAACTCGGTTTCGAGATCCGACTTGGAGTCGATATCGCCGCGACTGAACTGTACGATACCGACACCGACGTGTATGAGTACGGTGATCGAGAACGCACTCCGACAGAACAGCAAGACTACGTCGCCGAACTGGTTGACGACCACAATCTCGCGTACGTGGAAGACCCGCTCGAAGAAGACGACTTTGAGGGGTTTGCAGCGCTGACTGAGAGAGTCGGTAATCGGACGCTGATCTGTGGAGACGATCTATTCGTGACGAATGTCGACCGACTGGAGACGGGGATCCGCGAGGGGGCAGGCAACAGCATCCTGGTGAAACCCAACCAGATCGGCACGCTGTCAGACGCCTTCGATGCCGTCGAGCTGGCACACAGAAACGGACTCGAGAGCGTCGTCTCCCACCGGTCGGGAGAAACTGAAGACGCTACTATCGCACACCTCGCCGTCGCGACCGGCGCCCAGTTCATCAAAACCGGGACGGTCGGGGGCGAACGTACCGCCAAACTGAACGAACTCATCCGGATCGCAGACAACGCAGTATGACAGAGGATAATGACGCGGAACTCGCGGAGACAAACGCTGACGCCGACGAACCGGCCGACGCCGATGCCGACGCTGAACCCGCACCGACCGAAGAATCGACTACAGAACCCGCCCGTGCAGACGAACCCGCGACAGACGACGCACCGGCTCTTGACGAGGATGTCATGCCCGATGAGAAGGCAGATCTCCTCATCCCGGTTGAAGATTACCTCTCGGCTGGTGTCCATATCGGGACTCAGCAAAACACCAAGGCAATGGGCCGATTCATCCATCGCGTCCGCGATGACGGTCTTTACGTGCTGGATGTGTCTCGAACAGACGGTCGAATCCGAACATCTGCCGACTTCCTGTCAAATTACGACGCCGAACAGGTGTTGGTCACCTCTTCGCGACAGTACGGCCGGTTCCCGGCCGAGAAGTTCGCCGAGGCGATTGGCGCTCGTGCCCGAACCGGTCGGTTCATCCCGGGTACACTGACGAATCCACAGTACGAGGGGTACATCGAGCCTGACGCGCTGGTCGTCACTGACCCGATCGGGGATGCACAGGCCGTCAAAGAGGCGATCACTGTCGGAATCCCCGTGATTGCGATGTGTGATTCTAACAATCAGCTCTCGAACGTCGATCTGGTCATCCCGACGAACAACAAAGGCCGGCGCGCCCTGTCGGTCGTCTATTGGCTCCTGGCCAACGAAACCCTAGATCGTCGTGGCGCCGACACGGTGTACGCTCTCGAAGACTTCGAAGCCGAAATCTGAACTCACTCGGACGTGTTCGTAATTTTCTCATGGTCTCTCACAACTGCTCTTAGCCACCGGCTCGTGACTGTCACCCGTCGGCCAGCACGGACAGTCTCTGATTGTCTCTGAACGCCCGCTTTTTGGGTCGCGAGTCTGAGTGGATATGTATGGTTTTAACTCGTTGCCCGTCGTATAGTATTATACTAAGACATGGGCGGTTTTAGATCACAGATTAGCAAACAAGTGGGGCAGAAAGCGTGATTATCGGGGTGCCGACAGAGACGGTCGGCCGAGAAGAGCGGGTGTCGTTAGTCCCCTCGGTCGCAGAGGAGATTATCGGGCTCGGTCACGAAATCCACATTGCGTCAGGAGCGGGAGAGCCCGCAGATTTCGGCGACACACAGTACCGACAAGCGGGCTGTGAGGTCGTCTCGGACCGCGAGACCGTTTTCCAGCAGGCTGACGTGATTCTTCAGGTCAACGGCGCTGCCGCCGGCGACGGGTTAGATCCGTACCGCGACGGGCAAGTCGTGATCGGCCAACTGGGGCCGTACGATGTCAGTGACGAGACGCTGGCTGAGTTGGCCGATAGAGACGTGAGTGCGTTCGCTCTGGAGTTGATCCCCCGGATTAGCCGCGCACAGAGCATGGATGCGTTGTCATCGATGGCGAGTCTAGGCGGGTACCAAGCAATACTGATGGCAGCAACGGAACTCCCCAAGATGTTGCCCATGGAAATGACGGCTGCGGGGACGATCCAGCCGGCGGATGTGTTCGTCATCGGAGCGGGAGTGGCAGGGCTGAAAGCAATCGCGACGGCCGAGCGTCTCGGGGCATACACCCGCGGGTACGATATCCGACTTGAAGTGAAACGCGAGGTCGAGAGTCTCGGAGCAGACTTTGTTGAGCTTGATCTAGAAACTGAAGATTCCGGCGATCAAGAAGGGTACGCCCGCGAGATGGACGACGAGTTCTATCGCCAACAACGAAAAGAACTCACACGAGTCGTCGCTGAGTCTGATATCGTTATTACAACGGCAGCAATCCCCGGCCAACCGGCTCCGGAGTTAGTCACCACCGAGATGATCGAAAACATGGAGTCGGGATCGGTCATACTCGATCTGTCGGCTGCAACCGGCGGGAACTGCGAGCCGACAACAGCCGACGAAACAATCCATCACAACGGCGTGACCATCTTCGGCCCGACAAACCTCACATCGGAGGTGAGCCACACGGCCAGCCAGCAACTCTCAAATAATCTGTATAACTTCCTCGAGAATCTTCTCGAGGACGGCGAACTCGACGTTGATCTTGAAGATGAGATTATCGACTCAACTCTTCTGACACATGATGGAACAGTACGAGCACCACATCGCGATGACAGCAGCGAGACCACCGACGAGACGGCCGAGACGGACGAGACAGAGACGACAGATGAGACAGAGACGACAGATGAGACAACCGAGACAGCCGAAACAGCCGAGCCAAATGGATCCGCTAAAGAGCCGAGTGAGCCAGCCGATGCAGAATAGCTACCGCGGAGGGCGCGTATGACGCTCATCGAAAACCTGACGCTGTTCGTACTTGCAGCCTACATTGGCTACGAGATTATCACGAAAATCCCTACGAACCTGCATACCCCGCTCATGTCGGGAGCGAACGCCATTTCTGGGATTACTCTCCTCGGGTCGGTACTGGTCGCTGGTGCGGGAGCCGGGAGTCTGGCGACAGCACTGGGATTCCTGGCTGTGGTAATGGCGACGATCAACGTGGTGGGAGGATATCTGGTGAGTCACTTCATGCTCGATGAGTTCAGTGCAGGAGGTGCCAACAGATGACCGGGGTAGTGTCGTTCCTGCCGGAGTGGGTGCTCCAGTTCGTCTATCTTATCGCGGGTGTATTATTCATCCAGGGACTCCGCGATATGACTCACCCACGGACAGCCACCCGCGGGAATAAAATCTCCGCGGCCGGCATGATGCTCGCCGTGTTGATCACCGTTCTGTGGTTCGAGATTCTCGACCCGCTTATTTTGGCTGCGGCGCTGCTCGTCGGCGGGGCAGTCGGCGCCTGGCTGGCAATCTCTGTTGAGACGACAGAAATGCCTCAGCTGGTTGGACTGTTCAACGGCTTCGGTGGCGGAGCCTCCGCGCTCGTCGCCGGCGCCGAACTCGTGGATCAGTTCGCCGTCGGTACTGCCGGGGCCCTGTCGGCCGGGTTGACGACCACAGCCGCGATTGCCGGTATTATCGGGTCGGTCACCTTCTGGGGAAGCCTGGTGGCGGCTGGGAAACTCCACGGAGTCGTCGGAGGGTCCCCAATCAGTGTCACTGCCGGACACGTCGTCAAGATCATCTTTTTCGCCACCTCGGTGGTGGCCGGGCTGTTCCTGATCGCGCAACCGGAGTTCCTCGGAGCGGCGCCGATGGCCGACTGGATCCCCTCTTACTGGGTGCTGGTTGCTGCTGCGTCGGTGTTGGGTGTGTTCTTGGTGCTTCCGATTGGCGGAGCTGATACGCCAGTCGTGATCGCGCTGCTAAACTCATACTCCGGATTGGCAGCCGCTACCACGGGTTTTGTCCTCTCAAACAGTGTTCTCATTATCGCTGGGACACTAGTGGGCGCTTCCGGGCTGATCCTGACCGTGATCATGTGTGAATCGATGAATCGGTCGCTGACGAACGTCCTGTTTGGCGGGTTTGGGGAAGACACTGACAGCGAAGAGCTGGATAACGTCTACGAGGGGAACATCACCGAGACCTCTCCGGAAGAAGTCGTGATGCTGCTCGAGACTGCTCGGCGGGTCGTGATTGTGCCAGGATACGGGATGGCTGTCGCACAAGCACAACACGCTGTCGCCGAACTCGTCGAACTGTTAGAGGACAACGATGTCGAGGTGGAGTTCGGTATCCATCCGGTGGCCGGCCGAATGCCCGGGCACATGAACGCGCTCCTGGCGGAGGCGGACGTCTCCTACGACAAGATGCGCGAACTCGAAGAGGTGAACCCGACATTTTCCCGGACCGATGTCGTGATCGTCACCGGCGCTAACGATGTCGTGAATCCGAAAGCCAACACTGACGACTCTAGCCCGATATCGGGAATGCCTGTGCTGAACGTCACCCAGGCACAGTCAGTCATCGTGAACAAGCGGAGTCTCAGCCCCGGCTTCTCAGGTATTCCCAACCCGCTGTTCGCACAGAACAACACGAGCATGTTGTTCGGCGATGCCAAAGACTCGATGCAAGGGCTCGTCAACGACTACAAAGACTGAATTACCCCGCGAACGGGCTCTGAAACCACAGCATGCCGGAGTGTCCGGCACCAGCAGACGAGCTAAATTTGATTCTCCTCGGCCGTCTCCACGAGGGGTACCCGGAATTCCCACCCGATTGTATCGCAGCGTCTCTGAGGATCACAAACTCAGACAAGACAAGACAAGATGGGAGTCGCTTCACCACGACCCACCAACTCCCGGTGCACCACTGGTGGGACACCGAGATGAGTCGCGTTCCCAACACTACGTTAGTCGGCGTTGACTAGCAGTCTGTGCCTCGTGTTTGAGAGGTACTGATTGCAAGATTTGCGCTAAGTGCTAATAGAGACACTGTCTTGACTTCTCTGGGTCATATTGGTCGAAAAGCCTCTAATGTCTCGTCATCACGGTAGCGAACAATTTCGTCTGACCCCAGGACACCCGCCTCGTGAGCCCACACCGGAATCAAGTCAGGGTAGTCGCCTTGTACCGCGTGTACAGGTCTGTAGAAGCATTTATTCACGCCCCTGACGGAAACTGTTCGTGGAGCTGTGGGTCCGACTGTTCAGAGAAATCAGTGGTCGAGAGACCTTTGTGAGAAACTGGCCGGTCGCGTTCAGAGGTGTGCCGTGACGACGAACGTCTCGCGGCGTTCAGATGCCCCCTGGATCTGGAACCCAGCGTCTGCGAGATGCTGACACGCGGCAGCCAGGTCATAGCGTTGATCGACCGGCGGCCCCATCTCGCCTGTCCCGCAATTGCTCCAGTCCAGAGACACAAACCGTCCACCAGGGCGGACGACCCGGGCCACCTCTCTTAAGGCCCCCTCGCCCGCGAACTCGTGATAGGTGTTGACCGCGAATGCACAGTCGAGTTCGTCGTCTAGAAGTGGGAGATCCGCAATATCGGCCGTGACCGGGGTGATATTGTCACGCATTCCTTTCTCACGGTAGAAGTCGTGCATCTCAGACTGCACGTCGACGGCGTACACTTCCTTGACCGAGCCAGCGACACTCTCAGTGTAAAACCCGGTCCCAGATCCAAGATCCGCCATGACCGCACCGGGATGCGGATCGACTCGGGCGAGAAGCTCCTCTTCGGATACGAACCGATATCGAACTGACGGATCCTCGAGTCGAGTCGCCTGGCCAGCATCGAATGTGTGAAATCCCATACAAAACTTAACGGCGCTGACTATCTAATAGTTATTACATTGTGGATACATCGGCTCGTGTCGAGCCC